>JAOASB010000035.1 GCA_025210375.1 Maledivibacter sp.
CAAAAAGCCTATTTATATACACCAAGTAAAACCATTGAAATGGTAGGGTCAAATGGTCGTTTTGAATTACCACTCAATAAAAACAGTGTTCTTCATAATAAAATGCACTATATACCAGTACATACCCCCGATGGAGATTATAAAATCACAGTGGATTTAAAGGGAGCTTCAACCCCTGGTGGGAAATTAAATATATGTGTAGATACAATCATCCCAGTTAAGGGGGATATGTACGAAGATGATAATACTAATTAGTGAAATTATTGGATAATTACAGTAAAAGGAATTTTAGAAAATCATACTGAAAACTTACTTTTTTATAAACTTTAAGATTTTATAAATTTTAAATAGAAAAAGTAGGATAGGGTCTTTACATTATAATCTGAGATAATTAAAGAAATAGGATATGATGGGAAGAAACTATTCTTATGCAAATATAAAGAATGGTTTTCACTTGATGAGGTAAATAAACACAATTATAAGTGGTATCTAGACGTAGGGGATTTGTTATGTGAAAAATGATAGAAAGGAGAATGTCAATGAAAATAACAAGAGAATACAACGAAAAATCCACCTTTGCAGATATCTCAAAACTTTAGCTTGAAAATATATCCAACAGAGTTATTGAAAAAAATAAAGAAGATAAATATAATAAAGATACAACTATTACACCTCATGAAATATGACAAATCTATTTGTAAGAATAGTGGGGGAGGAGTTTGCCTTTAAAAATTGACAAACTAATACCTATCCCCATTACTACTTTAGTCAAATGAAGACTGAAAGGCTTTATTTATTTTATTGCACTTCATAGTATAAGAATACGTCACATAGAAGTAAAACTGAGTGACATTTTATTAAGAAAATTCAATGAATATCTTTTGTTGATAATGACTGAAAAAATTTGGAATGATTTATAGAAAAAGATTCATACAAAATATATTGGCAAATATAAGTTCGCGTAATGTACTTAAAAAGCAATTGAGGAAGACATCAAAGCGTCTAAGTGCTGTTGCTAATTATTAACATATTTAAGAAGAAAGGAGAGTATTTATGTATTTCAGTATAAGTACACCATACAAGAGGATTATGAAAAGTAAAAGAGTAGTGTTTTTAGTTTTGACTTTAATGTTATTATTATTCGGCTTTATGGAGGTAAACGCAGCTAGTGAGTCAGCATTTGATAATGATTTTAACTGGGTAAAGACAGCATGTGACGAAAATGGTGTTTTATGTCATTCGTTTGAAGCAAAACCATACAAAGATTTTAATATAGAAGGGGTCACCTTTCGTATTACTGCAACTGGTGATGGGGATGGTAGTGTAGTAGCACATAGTTCATACGGGAAAGGTGGTACATCTTGTATTACTGTGCTTTCAGGTAAATGGAATGCTAATGTACAAAATTTTAAGACTGTTGAAAGAGTTACTATTAAAAGAGCAGATGGTAAGCCTTGGTTGTTGAATTCTTTATGGGCTGATAAGCAAGAAATTCAACCAAGAATAATTACTTTTACTGGTAGTTTAAATGGTACTACAGTTGTTACAAAGACATGTAATGGTATGAATCAAACATTAAATTTTGGAAATGCGATCATTGACACATTAACTATTACAAGCGAAGATTTTTATGATGAGTACTTCACTATAGATAATTTAAAAGGTAATACTGAAGCAACACTAAACGAAAAACCAACAGCAGCAAACTTTACAGCATCACCTATATTTGAGAATACTGCATATGATTTTAACACATCACAATTTGGTTATGCAGATGGGGATAGCAATCCATTGGATCATCTAAAAATAACATCTGTACCAGCTAGTGGTTCGTTATGGATAGATAGTGACAATAATGATAGTATTAATGGCTCAGAGGCGGCATTAACTAATGGTTCAACTATTTCAAAAGCCTCATTAGATGCAGGCAAGCTTAAATACATAAACACAAATGGAAATTCCTCATCATTTACCTTTAAAGTGAACGATGGAACAGATGATAGTGAAGCATCCTATACAGCTACCCTGCAAGTGACATCAGAGCCAAGGGTGACATTAAGCTTAGAACCTAATTCAACCGTTAATGAAAACGGTGGAACCACTAATATCAAAGCGATTCTATCTGAGACTCATAATAAGAAAGTAACGGTTAATTTAGCATTTAGTGGAACAGCAAGCTCATCGGATTACTCAGCTTCTTCATCCATTGAGATAGAAGCTGGACAAACCTCTGGAACAGTAACGATAACAGGAACAGATGATACTATCTACGAAGGAGAAGAGGGAATCATAATAGATATTGATTCTGTAACAAACGGTAAGGAGTCAGGGACTCAGCAAGTAACATGTAATATAACAGATGATGATTCAAAGCCTCTTATAACGCTACAAGTGGATAAAACACAGCTAACTGAAAACCCAGAAAATTGTATAGTTACAGTAACAAAGCAGGGAGCTACAACAAAAGATATCACAGTAAATCTGAGCATAAGCGGAACATCAATAGCAGCAGACTACAACCTAGTAGATAACCCAATAACCATACTTGCAAGTGAAACCAAAAAAACAACAACCCTTTCAAGTTTGCAAGATGTGCTAGATGAAGATAATGAGACAGTTATAATCGACATAGCATCTGTAACTAATGGAAAGGAAAACGGAACTCAACAAAAAACCGTAACCATCTTAGATGATGATGATCCACCTACAGCTTCATTATCCTTAGAAAACAGTCCACTGGCTGAGGATGGTGGGAAAGCAACATTAAAAGCAACTTTATCGGTAGCATCGGGAAAAGATATAATCGTAGGTCTTGGGTATACTGGTACAGCATCAAACAATGATTATACTGCAAATACTACTGATATAACCATTGCTGCGGGTGATACAGAAGGTAGTCTAATGATTACTGGGAAAGATGATGATATCGACGAAGATACAGAAACAATCATTATAGATATAGATACTGTGACAAATGCAACAGAAAATGGCATACAAACAGCAACAGCAGAGATAACAGACGATGATACTGCCTCTTTAAATATTACGGAATCCGATGGTAGTTCATCTGTCAATGAATCTGGTACAATGGATACCTTTACAGTTGCATTAGCATCAAAGCCTATAACCAATGTAGTGTTAAACGTAGCAAGTATAGATAAAGATGAAGTAGATGTGGACAAAACTACGCTGACCTTTACAGAAGATAATTGGAACGTAGCACAGACCGTAACATTAATAGGGAAAGATGACAACCTAGTAGATGGCAATCAAAATATTCAAGTAAATATAACCGTTGATGATGACCAAAGTGATAACAAATATGATGGTTTGAGTGGCAATATTTCTGTTACAACACAAGATGATGATGTTGCTGGTTTTACCATTATAGAAACAGATGGTAATACATCAGTATCAGAAGATGAAACAACGGACACATTTACAGTTAAATTAGATGCTCAGCCTGAAACAAATGTTGTCATTAAAATAATAAATGGTGATACCACAGAAAAATCAATAAGCCATGATAGCTTGACCTTTACAAAGGATAATTGGAACGCAGAACAAACCGTGACAGTAACAGGTGTGAATGATGATACTAAAGATGGAGAACAATCTACGGATATCACTTTAAGCATAGATCAAACAAATACAGATGACACTTTTGATTCTGTAGCAAGTAAAAAAATCTCAGTTACAACCATAGACAACGATGTACCAAACCTTATTATAACAGAAGATAGCGGAAAAACAAGTGTAATAGAGGGTTCAACGGTTAAAGATAAAATAGCATTCAGATTATCAACCCAACCTGTAGGTGGTAATGATGTAAATATAACCTTGACACCAACGGATACAAGCGAGATATCCTTATGGGAAACCAGCATTACAATACTAAATGCAGATTGGAACAAAAATCATAATGTGACAGTAGCAAGTGTCGATGATATAGAATTAGATGGCGATATAACAAGTAATATCAACATAACTACAACTAGCTCTGATTCGGATTATAACGGATTAGCAAAAACGGTGAAGGTGATAACAGTAGATGATGAGTCAGTAGATATGTCTATCGCCAGCGACAATAAACCCGTGAACAATGGTAGCACTGCTCCAACAGTAGAAAACCATACAGACTTTGGTAGTGTAGATATTCATACTCAAACCGTAACAAAAACCTATACCATTAAAAATACAGGCAACTATGAATTAAGACTGACAAATACTCCTAGGGTAACAATAACAGGAGATTCAGGTTTTAGTGTAGAGAGTCAACCAGAAGCTATTATAGCAGGTGGAGCAAGCACAACCTTTACAATAAAATTTGACCCAAGTACCACTGGAGAGAAAACAGTGACAGTTAGCATTGCAAATACCGATACAGATAACAATCCATACACCTTTAAGGTAAAAGGAACAGGAACAGAGGACATTGATGCTCCAACAGTAACAAACCTTAGTCCTAGTAATGGAGGAACGAGCATAGCTATCAGTTCAAACCTAGAAATAATCTTTAACGAAAATATCAAAAAAGGTACAGGTTATATTAAGATATATAAAAGCAGTGATGATAGTTTAGTAGAGAGTATTTCAGCTAATGATGTTTCCATAAATGAAAAAATAGTTACCATTAACCCTACAAATGACTTTGCACATGGAACAAAATACTATGTCAAAATAGATAGTCGTGGGTTGACCGATGAAACAGGCAATGACTATACAGGGATTTCTGATAAAATAACTTGGAGCTTTACAACACAGAGTAAAAGTAGTAGCTCCTCAGGGGGAAGTTCTTCTAATAGTAGCAACAATGTATCTGTAGAAGTAAATGGCAAAAAAGAAGGATCTTTAGGCAAGGCTAAAACCAAGTATGAAGGCGGAAAGAAAGTTATAACAGTCAGTATTGATGAGAAAAAATTAGAAGAAAAGCTTGAGAAAGAAAGAACAGGATCAACGGTAACCATCCCAGTAGGTGGTCAAAAGGGAAGCGTAGTAGGACAGCTTAATGGTCAAATGGTGAAGAACATGGAAGAAAAAGAAGCCATCGTAGAGATTAAAACAGAAAAGGCAACCTATACCTTACCAGCAGATCAAATCAATATTGATAAGATATCCGAAGAACTTGGTGAAGGCATTGACTTAGAGGACATTGATGTAGAAGTAAAGATTGGTGAGACATCAAAGGATATGGTAAAGGTAGTAGAAAATACAGCAAAGAAGGATGCATTGACTTTAGTAGTACCACCAGTAGACTTTGAAGTAACCTGTAGCTATGAAAGCAAAAAAGTGAGTGCAAGCAAGTTCAATGCTTATGTAGAAAGAACCATAGCACTACCTAAGGGAATAGAACCAAATAAGGTTACAACAGGAATCGTTGTCTATCTAGATGGCACCACTTGTCATGTGCCAACAAAGATTGTTAAGATTGACGGAAAGTACTATGCTAAGATTAACAGTCTAACTAACTCAACGTATTCAGTAGTTTGGAATCCCAAAAATTATTCAGATGTAGAAAACCATTGGAGTAAAGATATCTGTAACGAAATGGGTGCAAGAATGGTGGTAGAGGAAGAAAGTGAAAACACATTCAATCCAGATCAACAAATAACAAGGCTATTTTTCACAGAAACTGTTGTCAAGGCATTAGGGCTAGGAGATAAGGGAAACAATGCCACCTTTACAGACATGGCTAAGACGGATGAAGGTTTTGGATACGTAGCAACCAGTGTGGAATATGAACTCATAGAAGGCTATCCAGATCGGACATTTAGACCAGACAATAGCATCACAAGAGAAGCAGCAGCAACATTGATATTAAGAGCAATGAAACTGGCAGGCATGAAAGTAGACTATACAGATGAGGAATTACAAAATGAATTAAATCAATTTGTAGATAAAGCAGATATCCATGATTGGGCTAAAAAGCCAATAGCTATCTGTGCCAAAAACGGTCTAATAGTAGGAAATAACCAAAATCAGTTCTTGCCAAAAGCCAACATAACAAAAGCAGAACTAGCTATGATTATGAAGCGAATGCTAGAAAAGGCAGGTTTAATATAACTAGAAAAGAATTAAAAGGATGAGTAAGATTACTAATTTATTTTTTAAATGTGCCTCAGGTGATAAAATAATATTCATAAATCCAAACAGAACAAGAACAACTAACTAAACGTATAAATGATATACGAAAAAGTCTAAAGGAAGATAATGAGAGCATAGCGAATGCTAAAAGGTTTACTGATATCATCAAGGAATATGATAGAATATTAATAACAGACGGAATCCATAAGGAATGAATTAAAATGTCATTAGCAAAAAACTATAATTTTAAAAATATGCTTGGTAGAGCTAGAGGAGATTTAGTATGAACAAGTTTTGTAAATATCTTATATTCCTAGTAATATTAACCCTGATAACAGTAATTCCCATAATAATATTTGCCAATTCTGCAGAACCACCGTCATTAATTATCCTTATCAATAATCCTCCAGAAGATCTGTCAATTGTGATGATATCCAATGAAGAACAACCAGAAGCAATGGTTAGAAGGGTAGCATGGGAAGGATATTATGTTTTTTATTCATCCCAGATGCAGTCGGATGGCGAGTATACATTCAAAGTTACATCAAATGGGAAGAGTTTTGAATGTACATTTACTAAACCTATAAAGAGATATAACGAGATTCTCACACTAGATTTATCTAGTCAGAAACTTAGTTATGGCAAATATCCATTTCGCTCTGTACTTTTAGTATCAATGCGTTTATTACTTACTCTTTTGATTGAAGGCATTGTTTTTTGGCTCTTTGGGTTTAGAGAAAAAGGGAGTTGGCTTATATTTCTTATCATAAACCTAATAACCCAGGGAGGATTGAATATATGGTTGAATAGCGAAGCTTCATCCATGTCAACTTACTTAATATTGACCTTAATTATCGGAGAGTTTTTTGTGTTTTTAGTAGAAATAATAGGATTTGAAAATTTAATTAGGGAGAAAAAAAGGAAGGTTATCCTGGGATATGTTCTTTTAGCAAACCTTATAAGTTTAATTGCTGGAGGGTATATGATTTCAATTTTACCAGTTTAGAAAAGAAGCACATTTTAGTGCTTCTTTATTCTTCCAGCCATTCAAAGTTTTTAACAATTTCTCTTTTGACATTCTTTTTATGAGCCGCATACAGCTGAGTGGTTGTAACATTATCATGGTCAAGGAGATTTTGTACATCGTATATAGAGAATCCATACTGAATAAGTGAAGAGGCGGCGGTAGCCCTTAACTTATGGGGGCTATAGCCACTGGCCCTAGTTGTATCCAGTGCAATCGAAGTATATTTCTTGACAAGCTTTCTAACGGATAGCTTAGTCATTCTTTTCTTTTGTAGTGATAAGAATAAAGCGTCTCTGTATTCCTCAGAAACACTTTCTGAGCTAGGCCTTTCTTCGTTTATATACTCTTTTATAACTTTTTCCACGGATTTATTTAAGGGCATGTTAACCTCTTTGCCCCTTTTCCTATAAATCTTAAACTCCCCACGATTGAAATTGAAAGAAGAAATATTTAATTGTTGCAATTCATTTAATCTGAGACCGTATGTAGTAAATAAAACCAAAATAGCTTTATCTCTTATTTTAGTTTTTTTCCAATATTGTTTTTCCTTTTCCGTTAATCCACTTCCATTTTCAACTGCATCTAGCATTATTGCCACTTCATCAACCTCCAATTTCTTAATTGCATCGGGTTGAGGTTTAGGTAGTTTTATAGGATTGAAACCATCTGTTATGTTATTAGGTAGTATTTCATCCCTATATAGGAATTTAAAAAGGGATACAAGAGATGATTTTTTACGAGCCAAAGCCCTATTGTGATTTTCCATTACAACTGTAGAATCCGTTTTCTTAATCAAGTATCTAGCACAATAATCACCGATAAACCTGTTTATATCACGGGCTTTAATACCTATAAAATCCTCATTAGAGATTTCCTTTGTATCAGTAGCTGATGTTAAACTTGTTTCAGATATAAGATAATTACAAAAGAAAATAACATCGTTAAGGTAAGCGTGTCTCGACGTTAAGGATACGCTATTTTTCAAAAAAATAAAGTAGTCCGTCATAAAATCAGGTAGTTGAGACTCTATAAATAAACATCTTTCGATCATATCATTTTCTGACTTGACAATATTATCGGGTTTTGATGACTTATTGTGAACAGTAAAATTATTTTTTAACACATCTATTCCTCCCACATAAAAATCATTGAAGTAATATATTTGTTTATTGAGGAAATTGCATAATTCTAACTTGGCATAATTGCACAATAAATGTGGTATGCCTCTAGGGGGATTTAAGACTATATGTAGTAGTAAATTTTTGAGGATTGTAATTATGAAATTTGCTCTATTATCATTTTATATAAAAATCACCTATATTTCAATTCATTAGTTTTATATAGGGATTCCAGACAAAACTTTAATTTATCCTAAACTCTCTATATAGGGTTTTCATAGTATAAGTTAAAGTCTATACTAAAATCCCTATAGGTAAGAGTACAGACATAACTTAAATACTAATATATGGTATAATGTTAGTGATTTGTGAAAGCAATATACTTTAGAAAGAAAGGACAACTATGCAATGGTTTTCGAGCGTAAAAGAGTAGCATATTTTATATACACAATAGTTGTTATAATATTGGGTTTAAGCTCAAGGCATTTTTCTAATACTTTACCTAAATTTTTAGCTGTATACTCAGGAGATATTCTATGGGGATTAATGATATTTCTTTTATTAGGATTTATCTTCAAAAAAAAATCAAGTATAAATATAGCTGTAATAGGAGCTGTTATTTCCATATCTATTGAAATAAGTCAGCTTTATCATAGTCCATGGATCGATGGAATTCGTAAAACTACAATTGGTGGTTTAGTATTAGGATATGGTTTTTTATGGAGTGATATAGTTTGTTATATTGTGGGTATAGCTATTGGTTTCATATTTGAAATTTTTTTGAGGATAAACAACTTCAAGGTTTAATATATTTCAAAGAAAAAATTTAGAAGCGTTCATTATTTTCTTTGAAATATATTTTAAGTCTTAATGTTGTTTATCTATAGAATGAAGTAAAATCGAGTTAGTATGAAGTGTAAGATTTAAGGGATAGAATATATGATTATAAAATAGTGTAAGCAAGATATATATTGAAACTATTGTGGAGGTGAATGGAACATGAAATATATTTGTTCAAAATGTGGTATGACGGCAGAAGTGACAACTAGAAAAGAAAAGTGTAACTGTGGCAGTCTTTGGAAATTGGATTATAAGCCTCCGAAATTTGATCTATCTTTAATAGATCGTGATACTTGGAGTATCTTTCGCTATCGTGCTTTTATGCCATTGGAAGAAAAACATTGGCGTAAAATCAGCCTAGGGGAAGGGATGACACCTGTGATTCGGTTTGATAAAGATGTTTTACTAAAAATGGATTATTTCATGCCGACTATGTCTTTCAAGGATAGAGGTGCCGCGGTGTTGATTGGCCACTGTAAAGCAATTGGTGTAGATTCCGTTATTCAAGATAGCAGTGGCAATGCGGGAAATAGTGTCGCGGCCTATTGTGCGAAAGCTGATATTGATTGTGAGATTTTTGTCCCAGAGGGCACATCACCGAAAAAGATTAATATGATTAAATCCCATAATGCACAGGTAAATGTGGTTTCTGGTACAAGGGATATGTGTGCCGATGTTTGCAGAAGGAAAGTAGATACAGAGGGGAAATATTACGCAAATCATGTGTATAATCCCTTCTTCTATGAAGGAACAAAAACCTATATCTATGAAGTCTATGAACAAATGAACAGAATTCCAAAAAATATTTTTGTTCCACTGGGCAATGGGACTCTATTCATTGGTATTGTGAAGGCGTTGGAAGAACTTTTAGAAAGTTCTATAATTGAAAAAATGCCAAATATCATAGCAGTCCAAAGCGAATACTGCGATCCCTTCGTAAAGGCAGTTATTACTCAAGAGAAGCATCCAGCTAGGGTGAGTCCTAAACCAACCATGGCAGAGGGAATTGCAATTGGCGTACCAATGCGTGGTGAGGAAATTTTGGAATATACATATAAGTACAATATCAAAATGATTACAGCTCCGGAAAATCGAATTATGGAGGCTAGGGCAGCTCTTGCCGCAAAGGGTATTTACTGTGAGCATACAACAGCGGCCACTTATGCGGCCTATTTGAAGTATTGTGAATTAAATGGGAGGATATCGGATTGCTTGATTCCTATGTGTGGAGCAGGTCTCAAATCCGATCACTGATTAGCTTAAAATTACATTTAAGGTGCATGAAAAAATAAACAAGTAGGATGACCAGTTTATTTTTAGAATATGCCTAACATCATAACAAGATGAAGTATCAAGAGAAATTAAAATAAAGGTGGTTTATCTATGATTAATATAAAAAAAGAACAAATTCATTTTGACTTTGATCCTACAATACCCCCCGCTGACTATGCTGAGAGCGGGGATACCGTAAAGTTTTGTTGTCAAGATTGTTATTGTGAGCAAATTCTGATGGATGGCTTTGACTTTAATAAGATGAATATGCAGCTCAATAATCCAGCCACAGGGCCCCTTTATGTGAGAGGTTCTGAACCCGGGGACGTACTCCGTGTAGAAATCAAGGCCATTGATCTTGAATCTAGCGGTTCTATGTGCGCACGTACCGGTGCTGGTATTTATGAGATTGAGGGTTGTCATTGTCGTAGATTTTCTATTGAAGATGGTTTAGTGGTCTTTGATAACGAGATCCGTATTCCAATCCGACCTATGATTGGCGTAATGGGTACTGCTCCCAAGAATGAAATCATGTCAACCCAAAGTCCCGGAGAACATGGCGGTAATTTAGATATAAAAGACCTTGGTGTGGGGGCTTCAATTTATCTGCCGGTTAATGTACCCGGGGCCTTACTTTCTATGGGGGATATACATGGGGTGCAGGGAGACGGAGAAACTGTTATTTGTGCTTTGGAAATGAGTGGAGAAGTAACTGTAAAAGTAGATGTTATTAAGGATGGACAGGACATTCCTACCCCATTTATCGTTACTGAGAGTCACTATATTACTACCTCAGCAGATTCATCCCTCGATAATTGTAGCACTATAGCAGCACAAAAAATGCACAGGTTTTTGCAGAAACATTCAGCTTTAACGGATGCACAAAGTGGACTATTACTTTCACTTGCGGGAAATCTTCGAATCAGTCAGATTGTAAATCCAGTTAAAGGCTGTATCATGGAATTCCCAATTGGTTTAGCAAAGGAAAAATTTTCGGGGCTTGGGGTATAAACTAATAGAAGCATGCTAATTGTTTACCAAATTGAAAGGATCTTGTAATTGAGCATATGTTAATGGTACTATTGGCTAATATTATCAGAAAATGTTGAAAAATGTTTGCTAAGATGCTAGAATGATATAGAACTAAATATGGATATTTATATGGTGCAGTTTTAATGCTTAAAAGGGAAGCTGGTGAGAATCCAGCACGGTCCCGCCACTGTGTAAAGGGAGTGCTACATCTTATAGCCACTGTTTTTTATTAAACGGGAAGGTGATGATAGCATGTTGATCTTAAGTCAGGATACCTGCCATACAAATACACACTATAGCTCACGAGGATGGGGAGGTGTTTCAGTAGATTACTTATTTCTATACTTCTTTATTTTACATGGGGAAGTTTTTTTGTTTTAAAAATATAAATTTTAGGAGGAAATACTAATGGGAAAAATGTTAAATAATAATAAAATAGCTATATTGGTACTAATTATTACTTTAATGTTAAACTCAGCTTTTCTTATAGGCTGTGGTGATCAAAAGTCAAATGAGGCTTCAGAGACAGATAAAACGAAGGAAGCTTTACAAGAAGAAAATCAAAAAGATCCTATAAAGGATGAAGAAATAGTGCTTGCAGCACCTAGAGATGTTGCACCTGGGAAAGAGGATGCATTTTTCACCAGTGTAATATTATATGTGTGGGAGCCGCTAGTGGAAATGGGAGCAAATGGTGAGCCTGTTCCAAAGCTTGCTGAATCATGGGAGGCCTCTGAAGATCAAAAGGAATGGACTTTTAAACTAAAGGAGGGGGTAACCTTCCATAATGGGGAAAACTTCAATGCAGATTCAGTTGTTGCCAACTTTGATAGATATAAGAAAATGAAATCTAGAAAATCAAAATTCTATACATTTAGTGTTGATAAAATATATCCAGGATTAATTGATTGTGTTAAGGTGGATGATTATTCAGTTAAGGTTACCTTTGAGAATCCACTACCGACCTTACCATATAACATGGTTAACTTTGGGAGTCCAATATATAGCGCCGATAGCTTTGATGAAAATGGGGATTTCGTAGGTATACCTAGTGCAACAGGCCCTTTTAAACTGGTAGAACTTGAAAAGGATTCTTACTGTGTACTAGAAGCCTATGAAGGATATTATGGAGAAAAAGCTAAAGCTAAAAAAATAAGGGTTAAAGTTATTCCCGATGCTCAGACAAGGTATTCAGCATTAAAGGCCGAAGAAATAATGGGAGTAATGGATCTTGGAGCTATAACGCCAGCATTAGCTGAAGAACTTTTAAAGGAAGATAGATTTGAGAAGTCAGTAGAAAAATCAAGTATTAGTCATTACATCTCTGCAAATGGGAACAAAGCACCCTTTGATAATCCAAAGATGAAAAAAGCAATAAGCTTAGCAATTGATAGACAATTAATAGTTGATGAGTTCTATAAGGCTAATGGAAAACCAACACAGAATCTTTTAAACTATGCTTCACCCTTTGAAAAAGACATAGAACCAAAGTATGATATGGAAAAAGCTAAAGAGCTTGCAAAGGAAGTTTTACAGGGAAAAGAAATGGATATAGATATGATTGTTCCCTCGGCATTCACACAAAAGTATCCATACAAAGAAGAAGCTGAGTATATTCAAGCTACATTAAAGGAACTGGGATTGAATGTAAATATACTTATCTATGATTGGCCAACATTTAAGGAACTGAGAAAAAATGGTGAATTCAATTTATCAATGCATATACAAGGGTTACCTAATATGGAGCCATACTCAATATTTGACAGATTTATGAGAAGTAATGGATCTACAAACTTGGCTTATAATCTTGGGTATAAAAGTGATAGAGTTGATGAACTAATGGATAAATTGGATCAAACCCTTATATTAGAAGAAAGAGCCCTTATATACGATGAGTTACAAGATATATCAGCACAGGAGCTACCAACCATACCACTTTTCTGTGATGCCAACCTAATAGTATATAATAAAAAGATTGATGGATACAAGTCAATTATCTATGGTACAACCCTTCCTGAGGTTCATTGGAGGAAGTAATGCTAAACACAATGGGGTACATAGTTAAAAGGATATTAAATGCCATTCCGGTTTTAATAGGAGTGTCATTGATTGCATTTATATTAGGAATTATGGCGCCGGGTGATCCGGCGCTTGAAATTCTTACGATGGATGGTATAAGCTATCCAACTGAGCAAGAGTTAAACTCCATGAGGGATGAGCTTGGACTTAATGATCCTGTGATTATACAATATTTAAACTGGGCAAAAAATGCTGTTAAGGGTGATTTAGGTAAATCCTATATGACTAATGAGCCTGTATTTCATGAAATTATGAGAAGATTACCAATTACCTTTTCCATAGCTATTTTGGCTGTAATCATGGCCATACTCATAGGTGTTCCTTTAGGTGTTTTTATGGTTTTTAAGAGACATTCATTATTTGATCATTTAGGTAGAATTGTTGCACTGGTATTTATTTCAGTACCAGGTTTTTGGCTTTCATTTATATTAATAACCCTCTTTTCTGAAAAGCTTAAAATACTACCTACCAGTGGCTATGGATCATTTAAACATCTGATTTTGCCATCAACAATCCTTGCCTCTGGAACTATAGGAGTTATTATGAGACTAAATAGGGCTACCTTAATAGAGGAAATAAATAAAAACTATGTTATAACTGCTAAGGCTAAGGGTTTTTTTGATGAAATCATAATCATTAGACATGCTTTGTTAAACTCTATTATGCCGATTATCACGTATTTGGGGAATTACTTTGGAGGTATACTTGGGGGATCAGCTATAATAGAAACTATTTTTGCAATACCAGGGATAGGCAGCTTTGTAGTAGATGGAATTTTTAGTAGGGATTATCCTGTTATACAAGGCTATGTACTATTTATGGGGATAACCTACATAGTGTTCAATTTACTAGTCGATATATGTTATGTTATTTTAAATCCTCAAATCAGATTAGGAGGCAAAAACTAATATGGCTATGTGTAAAATTATGTCTTTAGCATTGATAATTATATTACTTGTTAGCTTATTTGCTCCCTATATAGCTCCATATAGCCCTATTGAAATAGACATGAAAAACAGACTTAAAAGCCCATCTATGGATCATCTGCTAGGAACAGATTCCTTGGGAAGGGATGTCTTTAGTAGACTTGTCTACGGAGGACGAACCTCTATACTTTTATCTATTATAGCCTCTATGCTTACAATGCTACTAGGACTTGTTTTAGGAATCATTGCAGGATACTTTGGTGGAAAGCTTGATAGCATCATACAGATGATCATTAATATATTTCAAGCATTACCCAGCATTAGTTTTATGATAGCACTTATTGGAATAATGGGGCCGGGAATAAAAAGTATACTCATCTCAGTAATATTGACCTCTTGGGCAAGTTTTTCAAGAATTGTACGGGGTGAAGTGTTGAAAATAAGAGAGGAAAACTATATAGAAGGAGCTAAAGCACTGGGCAGCAATAATTTGCATATTATTATACATCACATATTACCTAATATAATGGGGCCATTTATTATTTTATTTACTACTAGGATTGGTAAGGTCATTTTATCTATTGCTGGTCTTAGTTTTTTAGGATTAGGACTTAAGCCCCCTACTCCCGATTGGGGAGTAATGATAAGTGATGCTAAGACCTACTATCTTAGTAATCCAATACTTCTAATAGCCCCTGGCACATGTATAATGATACTTAGCTTAAGTATTAATCTAATCGGCGACGCTTTAAGGGATTACTTGGATACAAGGGGAGATGCCCATAAACAATATTTGTAGTCGAGGGGATATTTATGAATGAAAATATAAAAATAGAAAATTTAAAGGTTCATTTTAAAACAAAGCTTGGAAATGTTAGGGCCGTTGATGATGTATCCCTAGAACTAGAAAAGGGGAAAGTGATTGGATTAATAGGTGAAACCGGCAGTGGTAAATCGGTTTTAGGATTATCTATATTGAGACTTCTTGCAGATAATGCAGTTGTATCGGGAAAAATTATTTATAAGGAAACTGATCTACTAGATTTAGATATAAGAAAAATGGTAGGGCTTAGGGGAAAGGAAATAGCTCTTGTGCCTCAAAATCCTGGAACTGCTTTAAATCCTATTATGAGAGTTGGAAAGCAAGTAGCGGAGGGTATAATACTTCATGAAAAGGCAAGTAAAAAACAAGCTCTAGGTAGGATATTAAATCTAATGAAAAAGTTTATGCTTGATACCAGTGTTCTAGGTACTTATCCCTTTGAACTAAGCGGCGGAATGAAGCAAAGGGTCTTAGCGACCATGGGAATTTCCTGTAATCCCATATGGCTTATAGCCGATGAACCTACAAAGGGCTTGGATGCCATAGTTAGGGGACAGGTTTATGAGACCTTTAACAAAATAAAGTGTAAAAATGATATGGGAATGCTTTTAATTACCCATGATCTAATTCTTGCAAAAAGGCTATGCCACAGGATAGCTGTGATGTATGCCGGTGATATTTTAGAAATTGGTTCAAGTAAAGAAATCCTAGAAAATCCTCAGCACCCATATACAAAGGGATTAGTGGATTCACAGCCCCATAGAAATCTGAGCCCCATGATAGGTTCTTCTCCTAGTCTGATAGATCCTCCTAAGGGCTGTAAATTTCATCCGAGGTGTGAGTATGCTATGGGAAGATGTTACTTAAAAAAGCCATTGCTTTACAATACGACAATGGGATCGAAAGCGAGGTGCTTTCTATTTGATAAGGCTGGAAAAGGTAACAAAGGCATTTAAAAAAAGAAGCTTTTATGGTAAAGATACTTTAGCCGTTGACAACGTATCATTAAATATCGATAAAGGGAAAATACTTGGACTGGTGGGGGAAAGCGGATGTGGTAAATCTACTTTAGGTAGGATAATCTTGAAATTGATGCCTGTTGATGAAGGTAGGATATACTTTTTAGATAAGGATATTACTAATTATACATTTAAAGAAATGCAGGATATAAGAAGACAAATGCAAATAATATTTCAACATCCAGATACATCATTGAATCCTCGTAAAAAAATTGGGTATAGTTTATTAGAACCATTTTTGATCCATAAAATTAACAATGGGAATAGGAATAAAATGATGAAAAAAATATTGGAGTACCTAGATTTAGTTGGTTTGAAGGAAGAGATACTAGATAGATACCCCCATCAAGTAAGTGGGGGACAGATTCAACGGGTGGTTCTTGCAAGGGCTTTAGTACTTCAGCCAAAACTGCTAATACTTGATGAAGCTACATCCATGCTAGATGTTTCTGTACAGGCTCAGAGTATTCAGCTTCTTAATAGGGTAAAAGGAGAGTTTGATATGACATATCTATTTATTTCCCATGATATTGATTTAGTTAGAGCCTTTTGTGATGATATTGCTGTTATGAAGACGGGACGGATAGTAGAGTTTGGAAGTAGCGATAAGATTTATAATACTCCTGATCATAGATATACAAAGGAACTGATTAAAACATTTAGAAGGTTTTAAAACTAAAGGGTCTATGATATATGTAAATTCTATATACTAAGACCCAATAAATAATTTATTATCTTGTAATCTTGGAGTGTTAGTTGTATACTTTAAGTGTAAGAAATGTAGATTACAATTTTATACGTTTTAAAATAGGTATCATTTCTGTTTTATTATGGAGTGATTTAAAGGGGAATCCGATGTGAGTTCGGAACGGTCCCGCCACTGTGAATCGGTTTATAGCCGAAAGTCAGATATCCGCCTATTTATAGTCACTAAGAGTCCTACGATGAATAGGGAGGTGATAGACCTAGTATGAAGTACTCATATTACTAAAAACATCCTTTAATCGTGTGATAGAGGATGTTTTTTAATTTCCTCAATTGCACAAAATTTTAAATATGGATTTGATTTAAAGCTAATGCAGGAACGTTCATGTGACAAACTCACATTTTAGGTATATGAAAATAAATGACAAGCCAAAGGCTAATATACTGGCTAGTTATTTATTTGAATACGCTTATATATACTGTAGTCTCTACAACCATAAGTGGCGGAGGTTATAACAAAATGTCATAGTCATAATGTTAGGGTCCATGCAAAACCAATGTTTGCAAAAAGAATGAGAAGAGGTGTGGTTATGGAGGATAGTAAAGATACACAAGTTCAAAATGGCTACGATGCACAGGGACGGTTATTTGGAGAGTTTAAAGAACCTAGCTATGAGGAATGGAAAGAAGCTGCAACAGCTTTGCTTAAAGGAAAACCTTTCCAAAAAGCTATGTTTACAAAAACCCCGGAGGGAATAACACTTCAGCCAATTTATATGAGAGAAGCTTTAGATTCTTTACCTCATACTGATACATTACCTGGTTTTGCCCCCTATGTTAGAGGAACTAAGGCAGAGGGTAATATGGTTCAGCCTTGGGCCATATGTCAAGAAATATATGCAAGTTACCCTAAACAATTCAATGAAAAGGTGCTACATGATCTATATAGAGGACAAACAGCACTTAATATAACCCTAGATAAGGCTACAAGGTATGGAATTGATTGCGATATGCTCAATGCCGAGGAAGTAGGTTATAGAGGACTATCTTTGTCAACCTTGGAAGACATTACCGTAGCATTTCAGGACTTAGTTTTAGAGGTGCTTCCTTTTTATATTAATGTTGGAGCTAATCCTATACCGATGATGTCTTTATTAGGAGCCTACCTTAAGAAGCAAGATCAAGGTATGGATGAGCTTAAGGGAGTAATAGGATATGATCCTTTAGGCTTCTTAGCTAGAGAAGGGGACTTACCTTTTTCAACAACAGAAGCCTATGGATATATGTTTGACATAATGAAATATACATTAAGTAAGGATTCAAAGCTAAGAACCATATTGATAGAAGGGCATCCATATCATGACGGTGGAGCCGATGCAGTTCAGGAGCTTGCCTTTGCCATGGCTACCGGGGCTGAATATATTAGAGAAATGATAGAAAGAGGCATAGATATTGAGGATATAACTCCCCATATGGCCTTTAGCTTTTCCCTAGGATCAAATTTCTTTATGGAGCTTTCTAAAATACGTGCAGCTAGAATGCTTTGGTCACAAATAGTCAAGGCTTTCGGAGGCAGTCACGAAGCACAGAAAATATATATACATGGTAAAACGTCGTCCTGGACTAAAACCATATACGATCCCTATGTAAATATGCTGAGGAATGCATCAGAAGCATTCTCTGGGGCTATAGCAGGAGTAGATAGTCTAGATATTATTCCGTTTGATGAGCCTATAAGGGAGTCCGATGAATTTTCAAGACGTATATCAAGAAATGTTCAAGCAATCCTACAGGATGAATGTCATTTTACTCAGCCTATAGATCCAGCAGGTGGTTCTTGGTATATTGAAACATTAACCCATGAGCTTGCTGAAAAGGCATGGACTAGATTTCAAGAGGTTGAAGGGGAAGGCGGTATGCTTCAGCTTATACTCAATAATAAAGCCCAGGCTTCCGTTAATGCCAAGTATGAAGAGAAATTTAAAAACATGGCTAAGCGTAAACATGTCTGGGTTGGTACAAATATGTATCCTAATATGCAGGAAGAAAAATTAGACTCTAGGGAAAGTGATCTTGAGGATATAAAAAATAAAAGAGCTAATCAAGTAAGAAAATATAGAATGCAAAAAGATATATTTGCAGTAGCTAATTCCATATCGGAGCTTGGGGACATTCGTGAAATGACAGGGTCTATATCAATTGACAAAGCAATTGATAGCATAATGATTGGTGCAACCCTAGGGGATATAGCAGAGCTTTGCAATTCATTCACTAAGGAGCCTTGTGCTATCAAGCCCATAGGGTTACAAAGAGGGGCCCAGAGATTTGAGGCTTTGAGAGATCGTACTAAGGAGCTTAAAAAGCAAGGAAAGGATATCAAGGTATTCTTACTTAATATGGGTTCAATACCTCAGCATAAGCCTAGAGCTGATTTCACAACTGGATTTTTCGAGGTCGGAGGCTTTGAAGTGATCAAAAATAATGGATTTATGGATGTGAAATCCGCAGTAAATGAAGGACTTGAATCCGGTGCCCAAATAGGGGTTATATGCTCTACCGATGCAACCTATCCAGAGCTTGTACCTGAGATAGCTAAGGGTATAAAGTCTAAGAATCCTAAAATGTCCTTAGTGGTAGCTGGACGACCAACTAAGGAACTAGAATTGGCATATAGAGAAGCGGGAATAGATCATTTTATATATATGGGGGCAGATTGCTACAATCTTCTATTAAGCTTCCAAAAGGAGGTAGAAGACAATGAGTAAGCATCCTGATTTCACTAGGCTAGAATTAGATATAAAGCCGCAAAGTAGTAGTATGTCCGATTGGAAGCAGGCTTTTGAGTCTAAAGCACATCAAAAAATTTCTGACTTTAATTGGATGACAAATGAGCAAATTAACGTAGGGGCACTTTATACTAAAGAAGAATATAAGAATTTTGAGCATTTAGGTTTTACAGCGGGTATCAGCCCTTACCTAAGGGGACCCTATGCAACAATGTATGTGACTAGGCCCTGGACTGTAAGACAATACGCAGGTTTTTCAACGGCCGAGGAAAGTAATGCCTTTTACAAAAGAAACCTGGCGGCTGGACAAAAAGGACTTTCTATAGCCTTTGACCTCGCAACCCATAGGGGATATGACTCAGACCATGAAAGGGTTGTAGGAGATGTTGGTAAGGCTGGGGTTGCCGTTGATTCCATGCTAGATATGAATATATTGTTTGACGGAATTCCCCTAGACAAGATGTCCGTATCCATGACGATGAACGGTGCAGTTTTACCTGTTCTTGCTTTTTATATAGTGGCAGGAGAAGAACAAGGAGTTCCAAAGGAAAAACTAGCTGGTACAATACAGAACGATATATTAAAGGAATATATGGTAAGAAACACATATATATATCCACCTGAGATTTCAATGAGAATCATAGCCGATATATTTGAATATACCTCTAAGTATATGCCTAAATTCAATTCTATATCTATATCTGGGTATCATATGCAGGAGGCAGGTGCTACTAATGATATAGAATTAGCCTATACTTTAGCGGATGGATTAGAATACATTAGAGCTGGTATCAAAGCAGGAATTGATATAGATGCCTTTGCACCTAGATTATCCTTCTTCTGGGCTCAAGGTACAAATTATTTTATGGAAGTATCTAAGATGCGTGCAGGACGTATGCTTTGGTCAAAAATAGTAAATCAGTTTAATCCAAAGAATCCTAAGTCCCTAGCCCTTAGAACCCATTCCCAGACCTCGGGCTGGTCACTTACGGAACAAGATCCATTTAATAATGTTACGAGGACTTTAATAGAAGCTATGGCTGCTTCCTTAGGGCATACTCAATCCCTTCATACCAATGCTTTGGATGAGGCTATTGCCTTACCTACGGATTTTTCTGCTCGGATTGCAAGAAATACCCAGCTATATCTTCAGGACGAGACTTCAATTTGTAAGGTAATCGATCCCTGGGCAGGTTCCTATTATGTAGAAAGATTAACCCATGAAATGGCAAGAAAAGCATGGTCACATATTCAAGAGGTAGAGTCCCTTGGGGGTATGGCCAAAGCCATAGAAACAGGTCTTCCTAAAATGCGTATAGAGGAAGGGTCTGCCCGTAGGCAAGCCAAAATTGACTCTGCAAAGGAAGCAATCATAGGTGTAAATAAATACAGGCTGGATCATGAAGATCCTATTGAGATATTAGAAATTGATAATACAGCTGTTAGACAGGCTCAGATACAAAGGCTGGAAAAGCTAAGGGCTAATAGAAATGAAGAGGATGTTAAAAAGGCATTAGAAGCTATAACAAAGGCCACTGAAACAGGAGAGGGAAATCTCTTAGAATTAGCAGTTAATGCTGCCCGTGTAAGAGCAAGCCTAGGTGAGATATCATATGCCATTGAGAAAATAAAGGGGAGACATAAAGCTGTGATAAAATCAATATCTGGGGTTTATAGTTCTGAATATGCAAAAACTAATGATATAGATAAAGTAAGGATTATGACCGATGAGTTTGAGGAAAACGAAGGACGTAGACCAAGGATATATATAGCCAAAATGGGACAAGATGGACATGACAGAGGAGCTAAGGTAGTGGCTACTGGTTTTGCCGATATGGGATTTGACGTGGATGTAGGCCCATTATTCCAAACTCCCGAAGAAGTTGCCAGAGATGCGGTGGAAAATGATGTTCATGCCGTTGGTATGAGTTCACTTGCTGCTGGACATAAAACACTACTTCCACAATTGGTAAAGGCTCTTGCAGACCTTGGTAGAGATGATATTATTGTCTTTGCAGGTGGAGTTATTCCGGCACAGGATTATGATTATTTGTATGAGCATGGGGCTGCTCTCATATTTGGACCAGGATCAATCATAACTGAATGTGCTGATAAGGTAATGAATGTTATAAATGAAAGTTTAGGATATGATTAATAATGACAAACAACGTAAAAAAACCAAAGTGGGTACCCGAGGATGCAAATTCCTCCTACACTACAAATGTTATGGAGGGGGTAAAGGGAGGGCATGATGGACTTCCTTCCTCCTTTACAACAGTTCGAAAGCGCCCTAAAGTAAAACGTAGAAAACAGCTTACTGTGGATGAATACTTTAAAGGGATCATGGAGAAGGATAGAACCATAATTGCAAGGGCTATTACTTTGATTGAAAGCAATGCCAAAAGACACTTTGAACAGGCTCAGGAGCTTTTACAAAGGCTGCTGCCCTATACTGGAAATTCTATACGTATTGGTATTTCAGGTGTTCCCGGTGCGGGGAAGAGTACTTTGATTGAGGCCCTAGGGCTAAAACTCTGTGAATTAGGACATAAGGTAGCTGTGTTAGCTGTAGATCCGAGTAGCTCCATTACCGGTGGGAGTATATTAGGGGATAAAACCCGTATGGAAAAGCTTTCTAATCACCCCAATGCCTTTATTAGACCATCACCTTCCGGGGGAATGCTAGGAGGAGTAGCTAGAAAAAGTAGAGAAACCCTTCTCCTATGTGAATCAGCAGGCTTTGATGTGTTACTTATTGAAACCGTAGGAGTGGGTCAAAATGAGGTAACGGTAAGATCTATGGTGGATTTTTTTCTGTTGGTTCTAATAACCGGTGCCGGTGATGAGCTTCAAGGAATGAAAAAGGGTGTAATGGAAATCTGTGATGCTATATTGATCAATAAAGCCGATGGAGATAATTACATTAGAGCTAAAGCGGCCCAAACAGAGTTTAGCAACATGCTTCACTATCTTCGCCCGGCAACACAGGGGTGGACATCTAAGTCATTGACTTGTTCAGCCCTATACAATAAAGGCATTGTTGAACTATGGCAGGTTATTGAAGAATTTCAAAAGTTGACCGAGGCTTCAGGAGTGCTTCAAGAGCGAAGAAAAAATCAAACATTGCAGTGGGTATTTACAATGGTTATAGAGCAGTTGAAAAGTAGGTTTTATGACCATGAAGGAGTAAAGAACCTTATACCAGTAATTCAAGATGAACTCATGAATGACAGAATGTCTGCTACAAAGGCGGCAACTATTCTTTTAGAAAGATTTGATGAGATCAAAGGGTAGAGTTTTTATAAACAAGAATATTTGATTAGGGGTGTAGGAGCAGGTAATATTAATTACCTGCTCCTATTTCTGTAGTTGTTTTCAAATCCAAAGACTCCTTAGCAAGAAGTATAAAACTTAGAACTATAAGTGGCATTTATAGAGGGTTTAGGGATTCTAGTATAAACTTTAACTTTGTGAAATCTCTATACATGAATCAATTGTAAACTTTATGTAAAGTATATTGACAGAAGTTATGTCTGACGGTATTCTATATATAGACATATTCAAATGTATCTATATGTAATGAAAGGAATGATTATATGAATGAAAAAGTAGAGATATTCAAGGCTTTATCGGATAATAATAGATTACTTATTATTGAAATGCTTTCATGTGGAGAACTTTGTGCATGTGACATCATGGAAGGATTGGAGCTTACACAACCAACTATTTCCCATCATATGAAAATACTTCAACATGCAGGACTTGTAAAATCAAAAAAAAATGGAAAATGGACTATATACTCCCTTAATAAAAACAAATTTACTGACCTAAGTGATTTTATAAATCATTTATCATCATATAAGAAAGACTGTATCTGTAATAAAGTAACAAAAAAGAAATGCTGTGGGGAGGAATAGATTTAACTAGAGTGTAAAGAAGTCAAAAAATGGGAATAAATATTGATGAAAGTGCAGAAAAATACAAAAAAATAGAGAAGCTTGAAGGTGTAAAATTGAAGAAATGAAGGAGGATTAATATGTCTAAGGAAGTCAAAAAACAAGGTGGAGGTCTAGACTTTTTCGGAAGATATTTAACGATTTGGGTAGCGTTGTGTATTGTGGCTGGAGTTTCTATAGGTCAATTGGTACCATCATTCCCAGAGACTTTAAGTAAATTTGAATATGCACAGGTTTCCATCCCTGTAGCCATTCTTATATGGCTTATGATTTATCCAATGATGCTTAAAATAGATTTTTCAAGTATAGTTGAAGCAACTAGGAAGCCAAAGGGACTGACAGTGACATGTGTTACGAACTGGTTAATTAAGCCATTTACTATGTATTTAATTGCAGGATTCTTTTTTAAAGTAGTATTTAAAGCATTTATACCTGCAAGTTTGGCAACAGATTATTTAGCGGGAGCTGTTTTGCTTGGGGCGGCACCTTGTACGGCTATGGTTTTCGTATGGAGTCATTTAACCGATGGAGATCCAGCATATACATTAGTACAAGTTGCTGTAAACGATCTAATATTACTCTTTGCCTTCACACCTATAGTAGCTTTTTTGCTTGGGGTTTCAGATGTTATAGTACCATATGACACCCTGTTACTTTCCGTTGTATTATTTGTTGTAATACCACTGGCAGGGGGATATATTTCTAGAAAATATATAGTTAAGAATAAAGGAATTGATTATTTTGAAAATGTGTTTCTTAAAAAGTTTGACAACATAACAATGATTGGATTGCTTTTAACCCTTGTAATAATATTTTCATTTCAAGGTGAGGTTATCATGAATAATCCACTTCATATAGGATTAATAGCAGTACCACTTATTATTCAGACATTTTTGATATTTATAATTGCCTATGGATGGGCTAAAGTCTGGAAGCTTCCACATAATATTGCAGCACCAGCATCAATGATAGGTGCAAGTAATTTCTTTGAATTAGCTGTTGCTGTGGCCATATCATTATTTGGTCTTCAATCGGGAGCTGCCCTTGCCACAGTGGTTGGCGTATTAGTTGAAGTGCCATTAATGCTTGCCCTTGTTAAAATAGCAAATAATACTAAGCATTGGTTTAAGGAAGTAAAATAAAGTAACAGCATAAATACCATTTCTATGGGGAGGGATCATCATGAAGAAAAAGGTTGCATTTGTATGTGTTCATAACTCATGTCGTTCTCAAATGGCCGAAGGATGGGCCAAAAAACTAGGTAGGGATGTGCTTGAAGTATATTCAGCGGGTACAGAAGAATATCCTGAGGTAAAGCCTGGAGCAGTAAAGGTTATGGAAGAAGCAGGGGTAGACATGGCTAAGCATCACCCAAAGCTTCTTACTGATATACCTAAGGAAATAGACATCTTAATAACTATGGGATGTAACGTTGTGTGTCCATATATCCCTTGTGGGCATACTGAGGATTGGGGGCTTGATGATCCATCGGGTGGGCCTATTGAAGGCTTTAGAAATACTAGGGATTTAATTAGGGTGAAGGTTGAAGACTTAATTGAGAGAGTGAAAAATAATAATTTATGATTGAACAAGATGGTTGTATAATTAACGATTCTTAAATATGAAATAGGGTGTTTTGAAATGATGAACTTTCTTCATTTTGAGACACTTTTTTTTATATATTTTCAAAGGCCATGGACAAATATTCAATGTTTTTGAGTGTTTTAAAACTACATGCAAAGATAAACACCCTCAATGTTTAATATATTTCAAGTCTTAATGTTGTTTATCGAGCAAATTGCTCAATTAGCAAAAATATGTGAAAATACATCATTTTTATCTAAATTCCTACAATTGACAATGAAAGTTCTTACATATGTTGGTATAATTAGTTCAACTATCATTGATATTGGGGGAATAGACATGATTATAAAAAAAAGGGATGATCAATCAATTAATAAAATACTTGAGAATCATAGGCAACAATTAAATGATCTTTTGGAAAACGAAGATGTTTCTTTGACAGATAATGAAATCGTTATCAAGAGTAAAATATTAGATAATTATATTATTGAATATATTAACAGTAAGAAATCTAATTCAAAATGAATAAAAAATCTATAATGACTAAAGTAATGGGTTTTATGTATCAAAAATGTATTTGATTTTACGCACGCCTAGAAAATATTATCTAACCTTGACTTAATGGGGAAAAAGTATAATAAATGGTCAGAAGCAGATACTATAAAAATGTAAGGTGTATGAAAAAATAAGCAAGTCACCTAAATACAAACTGAAATTTTGACTGGGATCTCTATAAAAAAGTTATCTCCATAAATTAATATTTGAAAATATTAAGTTTTATTTTCTTTGTTTCATGGAAGTAAGAGACAAATATTCAAAAACACATAGTAAGGAAGGAGATAAGATGAAAGAGAGAAAAGTAATAGCTGAAGCAGGGTGGAATTTCCATAATAGTTATGCTCGTTTGCCCAAAACATTTTTTACTAGTCTCAATCCAACCCCCGTTTATTCTCCTAAATTGATTATTTTCAATGAACCCTTGGCAACATCCTTAGGTTTGGATGCTGAATCCTTGCAAAGGGATGATGGGGTAGAGATATTGGCTGGTAACAAGGTTCCAAAAGGGGCTTTCCCGATTGCTCAAGCCTACGCAGGACATCAATTTGGTCATTTTACTATGTTGGGTGATGGTCGGGCATTACTACTGGGAGAACAGGTTACTCCTTTAGGTGAGAGGTTCGATATTCAACTTAAAGGAGCAGGTAGGACTCCCTATTCCCGTGGGGGAGATGGGCGTGCATCCCTTGGGTCGATGCTACGGGAATATATAATCAGCGAAGCGATGCATGGGCTGGGTATTGCTACCACCCGTAGTCTAGCAGTTGTAACTACTGGAGAGTCAATAATTCGCGAGGAACATGAAACCGGTGCAATTTTGACTCGCATAGCTGCCAGTCACCTTAGAGTTGGCACCTTTCAATACGTTTCAGCATTGGGAATCATTGAAAATCTTCGTGCATTGGCTGATTACACATTGCAAAGACATTTTCCGGATTTTGAGGCTAATGGGAATCATTATATTTCCCTGCTACAAGAGGTAATTAAGGGTCATGCCGCTTTAATTGCCCGATGGCAGTTAGTTGGTTTTATCCATGGAGTAATGAACACCGACAATATGACTATTAGTGGAGAAACCATTGATTATGGACCCTGTGCTTTCATGGATACCTATGATCCAGCAACGGTATTCAGCTCCATTGACATTCATGGACGTTATGCCTATGGTAATCAGACACATATTGCTGCGTGGAACCTCGCAAGATTTGCTGAAACCCTATTACCATTGTTACATGATAACAAAGAACAGGCTGCCTTAATTGCTCAAGAGGAAATTTCAAAATTTACTGAGTTATATCACTGCAATTGGCTTAAGGGAATGAGAGCTAAACTGGGCATATTTAACCAAGAACCACAGGATGAATCACTTATAAATGAATTATTTAGTATAATGAAAAGATATCGAGGGGACTTTACTAACACCTTTCGTGCATTAACCTTTGATAATACAAAGGATATGGCTTTATTTGATAAAGCAGAATTTCGTCAGTGGTATGGGATGTGGCAAGGGAGACTAGGAAGGCAACAAGAATCAAAGGCTTCCTCGCATCAGTTAATGCTAAGTTCTAATCCCGCAATTATTCCACGTAATCATAGAGTAGAAGAGGCATTGGAAGCAGCAGTGAAACATGGAGATTATAGTGTGATGGAGAGATTTCTTGATGTTCTTTCCCGTCCCTATGACCACACCCCTAAGCAAGATGAGTATTCCACACTGCCTCCACCATCTGATCGTCCATATAGAACTTTTTGTGGTACTTAATAAAGAAGCAATATCCTTTTTAAAGTTATTAATTGCATTGGAATAATATTAATTAAACCTATGAAAAATGATATAATCTATATTATAATTCAAATATAAAGATATTGGAGAGATTAATTTGGAAAATAATGTTACCTATTTTGAATCCCCCATAGGTTTAATAGAGATTCAATCGGAAGGTGGGAGCATAGTTAGTCTGGATTTTCTTAAAGAAAAAAGATATGAAGAGAGGTTAGAGCCCACATTAGGTGAGGCAAAAAATCAACTAAAGGATTATTTTAATGGTAAAAGAAAGAAATTTGATTTGCCCTTGAAGATGAATGGCACAAAATTCCAAAATAGGGTTTGGAGTGAACTAACAAAAATACCCTATGGAAAAACATTATCATATAAGGAAATAGCAGTAGGGATAGGAAATGATAATGCATGTAGGGCGGTAGGAAATGCAAATAATAAAAATAAAGTGGCAATAATTATACCATGTCATAGAGTGGTTGGAAGCAATGGGAAGTTAGTAGGATATGAAGGTGGTCTATGGCGTAAGAAATGGTTGTTGGAACACGAGTCAAGGGACACCACAGTATGATGTAATATCTTTATTTGGGGTATTAAAGCTAAAGTGTATAGTTTTTAAGAGAATTCTTAAAGCTATACACTTTTTTTAATATAAAAGCACTTTTATGATAAAATAATCTGAGGAAGGGGGCTAATAGATGAGTACCTTTGGACATAGATTAAAAAAAATAAGAAAAGAAAGAAAACTAACACAGAAAGACTTAGCAGAGGTCTTGGGATTAGCTCAAACTACTATTGCAAATTATGAAAAAAATATAAGATTTCCAGAACAAAAGAATTTAAATAAAATAGCAAATTATTTTGACGTATCATTAGACTATCTTTTGGCAAGAAAGAAAGAAAATAAGAAATGTGAACACCTTAAGTCAGTAAAAAAAGATATCCCCCTAGACAAACTGTCAGAGGATTATTTAAGAACATTGCTAAGTGGAGATAAGGACATAGCAAGGGAAATCATAGAAGAAGCTCTGATAATGGACATTCCTATTGAACAGATATATCTATATGTAATAGAACCGGCTCTTAAAAAGCTGGGAAATCTATGGTATCTCAATAAAGTTAGTATCCCACAAGAACATTTTTGTTCCTTTGTTACACAACAGATAATGTCAGCTATGACAATAGGAAATAATCCTAACAAAAAGCATAGGGCTGTAGCAGTAACTGTGAGCGGAGATCTTCACGAAATCGGCTTGAAAATGGTTGCTGATTTACTAGAACTAGATGGGTGGTATGTATATTATCTAGGTACTAATTCCCCAACACAAAGTATTATAGAGGCTATTAAATATACAAAAGCAGAGGTCTTACTGATATCAGCAACTTTGCCAATTTATATTGATACGGTATCAAATCTAGTGAAAGTTATTCGCTTATCCAAGGGGTGCGAAAACATAAAAATTGTTATAGGTGGACAGGCCTTTGACGATGATCCAAGCCTTTGGAAAAAAATAGGTGCTGACGGATACTCAACTAATGCAAAGGAAGCTGTTAATATGGCCAATAAATTAGTAACCTAGTTTCTGTATATTCACCTTTCTATGTGTCCAACAAATTGGGTATAGGTCCATTTTAAAATATTAGTATAGTTATATTATGTTATATTATGTCATAATTTATTTTATATATAGTGTGGATACCAAAGTATTTTGTTATATCCATCAAAGGAAGGTGACTACTGATGAATGCAAAGGTGTATTATTCCAAAAATAAAAATGTACAAGGAGCTGTACAAGAAATTATAAAAAAGATAGATCAAGAAAATATTAAGATAGTTATGTTTTTTGTATCTCCTATTTATGATTTTGAATATGTGTCAAAAGAAATGCATAATAAATTTTCAGATTGTGAAGTAATGGGAACAACGACTGCTGGAGAAATTTGTAATGAAGGGTTTGACGATGATGGATTATTGGCTATATCCATTTCTTCAAAGGAAATGAGAGTAAAAAGTGCCATGATAGAAGATGGAAATCATCATCCCATTTTATATAAGGATAAAATATCAGAAGCTATGCAATCCGTAGGATTAGATCCAAGCTCATTAAGTATATCTGAGAAAGGCTTTGGCATAGGATTGTTTAATGGAATGTTTTGTATGGAGGAAAAACTGCTGTCCGTAATATATGCTGTTATTAAAGATTCTGAGTTTAAAATAGTAGGGGGGACTGCTGGGGATGGTTTAGATTTTAAAAAAACATTTATTTCATACAATGGAAAGGTTATTAATAATGGATGCATAGTCACATTTGTAAAAACAAATGAGCCTTTTTGTATTAAAAAAGAAAATATATTTATTCAGTCGGGTAAAACCATGACAGCTACTAAGGTGGATGTACGAAATAGAGTGATTCATGAGCTGAATGGAAGGCCTGCAGCGGCTGAGTATGCAAGAGTATTAGGTATTGATGAAAGTGATTTAGATAAACATTTTACGATTAATCCATTAGGAAGAATGATAGGAGATGAAATCTTCATTGCTACTCCAACACAAATTCATCCTGATAAATCTATTACTGTATATGCTCAAGTGCTTCCAAATTCAATAGTTGACATTTTAGAACCCATAGATCCTAAGACAGTTCTTCATGAAACTTTATCAGAGGTTAAAGAAGAAATACCTAACTTGAAAGTGGTAATGGCCTTTAATTGTCTTCTGCGAACACTTTATTTTAAAGAGAAGAAACTCACTGGGGATTTGACAAATATATTTAATGAATATGTTCCTTTGCTATGTGGATTTAGTTCCTATGGAGAGCAATTGGGAAAGTTTCATATGAATGAAACGCTTACTATTTTAGCTTTGGGGTGGAATGAATAATGCTTAAAAAAATAATTAATAGTATAAGAAAGAAAAAAACAGTAGATATAAAAAGAAAAGATGACAATACACAGGAACATCCCAGTTCCTATGAAGAAATAAAAGATGCTTTAAGGTATCTAATTGAGTTAGTAAATGAGTCATTATATAAGAATTCTAAAAATAATACGGAATTCAATCTAGAAATTCTAAAAATAATAAAAGAGTTAAATAAACAAATGGGAATGTTTGAGAATCAAGATCATATGGCTTCAAATATTATAGAAGATAATAAGATGGTTTTAAAAGCGACTTTTCAAATAGAAGGAAGTATTAAGTTAAGTGAAGAAATGATAATTCGTGGTAATAAAACTGTAAATAATTTAAAAGAAGATATTACAGGTATAGCTACTAATATAAGTTCTTTAAATAGTGATTTTAAAGAACTCAATCATAAAATATCTAGTATCCATCAATTTACAGATGTCATCAACCGTATTTCTTCCCAAACAAATCTATTGGCATTAAATGCAAGTATTGAGGCTGCTAGAGCTGGTGAAGCAGGAAGGGGCTTTGAAGTAGTAGCAAATGAAGTACGAAAATTAGCGGATGAGACAGCAATAGCTTCTGTGCAAATTGAGAATACAGTTAAAGATATCTACATAGAAACTGATAATTTATCAAAGCATATTGAAAAAAATGTTCTTAAAATGAATTCTTTAAATGAAGCTTCTAAAGAAACTTTTAGAGTTTTCGATAATGTACAACAATCTAACCATCAAACGATTCAAGAGATGAAAGATATCGAAGAATTAATTGATTCTAATTATTCTAAACTAAATACTATGATGGAATCTTTAAATGATCTTAAAAAGACATCTGCTGAAAATGTAAAAAAGATAAAAAAATCAATGGCTATTTCAAAACAATCCTCAACACATATTAATGATATGGTATCTTATATGATTCAACTAGAAGATATTATTGAAGATAGGTTTATTGCTCAAAAAATGTAGATATCTCAACTTTTTCTTTGTGACAATATGTGAATATTGTTAAATTATTCAAATTATAGTATGATGAATTTAGTAAAAATTTATAATTATTGGATAATAGGAAGGAGATGAGTTTTAAATGAAATACAATTTTGACGAAGTTATCGATAGAACAGGTACTAATTCTCTTAAATGGGAACCACAATTAATTGATGAACATATGAATGCTAGGGGTAAGGATTTACTGCCAATGTGGGTTGCCGATATGGATTTTAAATGCCCACAGGCGGTAATTGATGCTATTAAAAAAAGGGCAGAACATGGTATATTTGGTTACAGTAGGCCCTTAAGTGATTATCACTTAGCTTTGGATTATTGGTATAAAAAAAGATACAATTGGGAAATCAAAGAAGAGTGGGTTATTAATTCACCTGGGATAGTACCCGCATTAAATTTCATAATTAGGGCATTAACTAATGAAGGAGATAAGATAATAATTCAGCAGCCGGTATACTACCCATTTAAAAAGGCTATTGAGAATAATGGCAGACAAACTGTAAACAATCCTTTAATCATGAAGGATAATAAATATGTCATGGACTATGGGGATTTAGAAGAAAAGGCAAGGGATATAAATACAAAAATGATGATTTTGTGTAGTCCACATAACCCCGTTGGCAGAGTATGGGAAAGGGAAGAACTAAAAAAACTGGGCGAAATTTGTAATAAATATGGAATAATAGTAGTGGCTGATGAAATTCACAGTGATCTTATACTACCAGGTAATAAACATACTACCTATGCAATCTTAGGTGAAGAGTACAAAGAAAATACAGTTGTTTGTACAGCACCAAGCAAGACATTTAATTTGGCAGGATTAGAGATTTCTAATATTATTATCCCAAATAAAGATATAAGGCAAAGGATTAAACGGGAATTTGAAAAATCCTTTATGCATACCCCAACTCCAAATATATTTGCAATAGAAGCAGTTCACGCAGCATATTCACAGGAAGGGGAGCAGTGGCTTGAGGAGCTTTTAGTATATTTAAATAATAATGCGGACTTTATTGGGGATTTTGTTAGAGAAAATATGCCAAATGTAAAATTCACAAAGCCCCAAGGTACATATTTGGCATGGTTGGATTTTAGAGAAGTTGAAGATGACTATAGGAAACTAGAGAGAAAGATAAAAGAAGAAGCCGGTGTTGTATTAGATGGAGGGTCAATGTTTGGATATGAAGGAAATGGATTTATGAGAATTAACTATGCTTGCCCCTTATCATTACTTGAAGAAGGCTTGATTAGAATAAAAAACATAATTTAAAATATATTACTTTAAAACACCTTATGGATTAAGCCATAAGGTGTTTTAATTCATCTAATTTATCTTTTTTTTCTTTTCTTGTTGTTTGATTTATGAAATTTTTTAGGTTTTGTATTTATTCTTTTTGAATACTTTCTTTTTGGAGTTTGGGTATTTTCTTGTGAATTTTTCTTGGTATCCTTTAAAGGCTTTAAAACCCTTCTGGGAATTTGTAGTTTGATTTCTTGCTCAATAAGATCTGAAGTATTCTTATCCTTTGGAGCTACAAATAGATAAGCATATCCTTTTTCTCCAGCCCTTCCGGTTCTACCTATACGGTGAATATAGGACTCAGCATTTTCAGGAATATCATAGTTGTATACATGGGTAACACCGCTTATATCTAAGCCCCTAGCAGCCACGTCGGTGGCAATCAAGTATTGAAATTCTAAGTTTTTAAAGGACTTCATGACTTTTTCACGCTTTGATTGAGTTAATCCACCATGTAGTTTTTGACAATTATAGCCTTTTTGAAAAAGAGCCTCTTCAAGGGTATCAGCTCTTCTTTTAGTTCTACAAAATATAATCGCCATGAAAGGATTATCCTCGTCTAAAATTCTACATAAATCAGATTGTTTCCTTCTATCCGTTGTTTCTATTAAAACCTGTTTTATATTTTTGAGAGTTATTTCTTCTTTTTTAATTATCACTATTTTTGGGTCAATCATAAACCTATAGGCTAGCTTTTTAACTTGAGAATTCATAGTTGCGGAGAAGCATAGGGTTTGTCTATTTTTTGGTGTTTGTTTTATAATGGCTTCAACTTCATTTTTAAAGCCTAGATGAAGCATTTGATCGGCCTCATCTAATACTAATGTCTTTAGGGTGTCTAGCTTGATGGTTTCTCTACGAAGATGATCAAGTAGCCTACCTGGGGTTGCGATTACTAGATGTATATTCCCCTTTAGCTTCTTTAACTGCCCTTGAATATCTTGTCCACCATAGGCAGCTAAAACATTTAAATCCTTTGATTCTTTTAGCTTTACGGCCTCTTGAGTTATCTGTATTGCAAGCTCCCTCGTAGGAGTAAGGATTAAGCCTTGGATAGTGGTTATATCAGAAGACATATTTTCAAACATTGGTAGTAGAAAAGCAAGAGTTTTGCCAGTACCAGTTTGTGCCTCAGCTATAACATCATTACCATCCTTTATTAGTTTGATGCTTTGCTGCTGAATTGGAGTAGGATTATTGATCCCTTGAGCCTTGAGGACATTTATAATATCATCGCTAAGCTCTAATTTTTTAAAATTCATCATAATATTTACCTTTCAATTTGAAATATAGTTTTTTAAAAGCTTAATTTAGAGATAAACAACTTCAAGGTTTAATATAATTCAAATAAAAAATGTAAAAGCCCTCATTATTTTCTTTGAATTATATTTTAAGTGTTAATGTTGTTTATCTATATAGGGTTCTCATAGTATAAGTTAAAGTCTATACTAAAATCCCTATAGATACCATTTTATTGGTATTATTTACAATCAATTTAGTATATCAGATTTTGAGGATAAGAAAAAGATGCATCTATAGAGGAAATTGCATAATTCTTACTTGGCTGGGTTGCATATGCGAATATCATACTATATTTAATTGCTTAAGATATAAGCATATTTGATGGTATAGCTTTAAGGATTTTAAAACTACATGTAGTACATGGTTTTTACAGAAAGTAATTATTTAATTTGCTCTATAAATAAAAAATCTAAAAAACGCTTGACTTATTTTCTAAATAGTATATGATTATAGAGAACCTTTATTCATAAGTAAATAATTAATTACATAAGAACAATTTTCGAATAATCTAAAATTAAGAATAACTTAATTAAAATATAGATTTCGAAATTTTTATTGTAGGTCATCTTGTAAGATGCAATATGACCAAAAGCGAAAGGATTATATGCTTTTAGCTTTTATTAATAATTATTACATAGAATAAAAGGAATAAAAATTTCGGAGGTAAGAAAACATGACTGGTACAGTAAAATGGTTTAACGCAGACAAAGGATTTGGATTCATCACTACTGATGAAGGAAATGATGTATTTGCTCATTTCTCACAAATCAACAAAGAAGGATTCAAAACTTTAGAAGAAGGACAAAAAGTATCTTTTGACGTTGTTGAAGGAGCTAAAGGTCCTCAAGCTGAAAACATTACAATCCTTTAATTAAATTAAACTAACAAGGCCTGAAGATTTTGTCTTCAGGCTTTTTAGATTTTTGAAATAAAAGAACTCTTTTAATCATTAAATTTTCTTATTAAATCCCAAGTATCAAGGTACATAGAAGAGTTATAATCTGGAATATTTCCAATTCTCCAGAGTGATACTCCACCAAGTCCTAGATCTTTTACAAGCTGTAACTTAGCAGCTACACTTCTATTGTCCTCATACCATATTGAGTTGGTTATACCATTTTCTGTGTATACCATATAAGGATTTTCATATAAATGATTATATTGAATTACACTATCTATATCCCTATAGTTAATCTCTGACTTTATTCTCTTAACCAAATCCCTGTATTGAGGAGTAAATGGCATTTGATTAGTTATTGTCCCCTTGCAAACTTTATTTTGATTTATGGCGAAGTTGATTTGAAGCCAAAGCTTAGATGTATATCTATCTCTATCGATTTCGTTTAGTATGTTTATAAGGTCGCCTTTGATTCTTTCAATGGGGGTATTAGGGTTATCAACTTTTCCATTAACTACTCCTAAACTATTACTGTTTTTTATATCATAATCATGAAGCATAAGAATCACGTTATCGGCTATTTCCACTATCTTTGAAAAGTCATATGAACTCAAAGGAGAAACGGCAACGATTAGATTTTTATTATATTTATCTAGTTCCCTATCCAGCTTATACAGAAACCCTACATAGTTTGATCTATGGCTAATGGGTAGATTTTCAAAGTCTATAACTACACCATTAAAAGCTATCCTCTCATAAGGCTTATTTTTTCCCCTTAACAAATCCCTAATTTGATTTATCAGATCATCAGCGTTGACGAACAATTCATCGTAGTTTTTTGATGCATATATATTGATGTTGGCGTTAATTTTCTTTTTCTCGATATACTTTAATGGTTCCTGATAACCATCGGGAATATGAAACTCATTTACAGAGCTGCTTAGATTAATAAATGATATATTTGACTTTTCGTCGTAATCAACTAATGCCCAAGCAAAGGATATGGAATCAAAGGAGGCTATGCTGTTATTTTTTTTAAAATCTTCATATTGACTATTTGATGAAATGGCATAATATCCATTTAATTTAAGATCGTTTGGATTTCTATGCTTTGCTTCTTCAATAAGCTGAGGTAAGTTAAGCAATGGTTTGATACCAGTAGCTAATATATCTTCAAACTCATCATTTGTTAGATTTAGATCATGGTTTGCTATATTTTCATAATAGCTGGATATAGGGCTATAATTCCTAATATTATTACCATATTTCATATAAAGGCTGTTCAAATTTACTAGGGTCTTAAGGGGGCTTATATCCGTAATATTGTTTTCAGTAAAATATAGTCTTTTTAGATTCACTAACCCACTTAGACTCTGTAGAGAAGTGACCCTATTACCATTTAAAGATAACTCCTCTAAATTAGTTAAGTTTGCTAATGGAGAAATATCACTTATGGAATTTCTTTGAAGGTGTAAAATCCTTAGTTTTGTTAGTTGACCGAGATTACTTATATCCGCTATATTATTATTGTCAAGGTGAAGCTCAATAACATTTGTCAAATATTCTATTCCTCTTAAGTCCTTTAATCCTTTATTAGATAAGTTCAGCATCTCTATATTTGATAAATCAGCTTGGGTCAATTCACCTTGGGGTTTGTGTAGTAGAAGTCTAACGGATTCTTCAAGTATTTTATTACCTAGGTTTACATTGGATGAATCAATATTATTTAAGACCATTGCATTAGCCTGTGTGGTTTGTAGAAGTCCAAACCCTAAAATAATGGTCAATATAATTACTAGGTACTTCTTCATAAGTATTTTCCTCCTTATAAAAATCAATTTAGCATGATCCCTATATTGATTATATCAATATTTGCTGGGGAATGATATCGTCTTAATGGTGATTATGTATTATTATGACATTAATGACTTTGGAAATTTATTGCTTAATTTGTTATTGATCCATATAAAAAAATAAGTTGGTGCTAAGCACCAACTCAGGTTGTGAAATTATTTATTTAAACAGCATTTTTTATATTTCTTACCACTACCACAAGGACATGGATCATTTCGACCAATTTTATTTGGGTTTACAACTATACGAGACTTGTTATACTCCTTTTTGATATCCTTTCTTTTTTGGGCAGTTAGGATGTCATCCCACTGTGGAAGACTATAAAGCCAGTCTGCTTTAGCAGCAAGCATATTATAATATAGCTTTTCAAAGTCTACTGAAAGTTTTACATTACTTTCTTCTGTTACATTATCAAGATCTATTTCTTCAGTTAAACTTGAATTAATTCCATCTAAGAAGCCAGTAAATGTAATAGAATCCATATCAAATTTTTCGGCTAACTCAGCTAAAGAACCTTCTATGGCTTCTTCTTTGTTTTCTAGAATATATTCGTAGTTTTTTTGCTCCATTGGAAGGTAATTCCCCCAAAACTTATTGTACTCATCCTGGCTACGTTCAGCGTAAGCCTGCTCTTGCCATTGTTCTAATAAAGACATCGTATTTCATCCTTTCCTAATTCTCACTATATGTAAATAATATAGCGAGTATATCTAAAAGCAAATTTTATTCTTAAGTATTATATCATATTTTAAGAGCAAATTGCATAATTACCTTCTGCAAAAACTATCTACTATATATAGTTAAAAAACCTTAAGAACTATACCATCAAATATGCTTATATCTTAAGCAATTAAATATAGGATGATATTCGCATATCAGGCTTAGCCAAGTA
>JAOASB010000036.1 GCA_025210375.1 Maledivibacter sp.
TGTTAAGCACGCCGCCAGCGTTCATCCTGAGCCAGGATCAAACTCTTAAAATAAAACTGGCGTTTCTTTATAGTTTGAATTGATTATCAAACTAAGGTTTAATTCCTTACACTGTTTAGTTTTCAATGTCCAAAGTTTTATTTTTTTCGCCGGTCAACACCGACTTTTTAATCTTATCACACAGGCTTGATATTGTCAAGTCTTTTTTTAAATTTAGTTTTTAAAATTTAGTTTTTTGTTCTTTTCGCTTTTTTTCAGCGACAAGGAATATATTATCATACTAAATATGGTTTGTCAAATATTTTTTGTATTTTTTATATATAGTTATAAATCTGTTATGGATACTAAAGACTTATTGCATTACTTTTAATATACTCTTTAAGTTTATAAAGATCCTGTATATAAACCTCCTTAAGTTTTCTATTGTATATAACTGCAGCTGGGTGATATAAAGAAAAAATAGTTTTTTCTTCTACTTTAATTACTTGACCATGAACTTCGCTCACTTTAATATCTTTATTTTGGGTTAAAGTCTTTAAAGGTACATTTCCTAAAGTAACTATCAATGTTGGTTCAATCATATTAAGTTCTTCAATCAAAAACTTACAATATTTCTCTATTTCTTTTTTATTAGGAGGTCTATTAACTTTTCTGCTTGTTTTTTTATTGATCCGGTATGGTCTTATTTTAACAACATTAGTAATATATATATCTTCTCTATTTAGCTCTACAGTATTTAAAAATTCATCTAGATTTTTTCCTGCCTGACCTACAAAGGGTCTTTTAAGTTCCACCTCTTTAGAACCTGGAGCCTCTCCCACTAGAACTATATTAGCATTAAGGTTACCCTCTCCAAAAACTGCTGTTTCTTCACTCTCATCTAAACAAGATTTCTTAATTTGTTGATATTCTTTTTCTTTTTGCATCTAGTTCACCTCTTAGTAATTTAGGTACTTCTCATTATAAAGATTTCAGTCAAAACTTTAATTTATACACATCAAAGCTCCCCAGAAACATAGGATATTTCCATATGTATAAATTAAGATTCAACCTTAACTCTCTATATTATACAATTTTCCTTATAAAATTAAAAATATTTATAAAGAACCCATAAAACATTTATGTTTTATGGGTTAATTTAAATTGTTTTAATTACTTTTATTCTCCTAAATATGCTTTTTGAACCTCATTGTTATTAAGAAGGTCTTTTCCATTACCTTGAAGAACTATAGAACCCGTTTCCAATACATATCCATAATGGGCGACCTCTAAAGCTGCCTTTGCATTTTGTTCTATTAATAATATGGTAACACCTTTTTTATGGATTTCCTTTATTATTTCAAATATTTCCTTTACTATAAGTGGTGCTAACCCCAGGGAGGGTTCATCCATCATCAGTAGCTTAGGTTTTGTCATAAGGGCTCTTCCTACTGCAAGCATCTGCTGCTCACCACCGGACATAGTTCCAGCTTTTTGCCATATTCTTTCCTTTAATCTTGGAAAAAGCTCATAGACCCAATTCATATCCTTTTTTATTTCGTCCTTATTTTTTCTGATATATGCGCCGAGGATTAAATTTTCTTCAACTGTAAGGTTTGGGAAAATCCTTCTACCCTCCGGTACCATAACTAATCCATTTGAAACCATATCTTTAGTTTTCTTATTTGTAATCTCATTCCCCCCATATAGTATGCTTCCACTGGAACTTTTGACAAGTCCAATAATACTTCTAAGGGTTGTGCTTTTTCCTGCACCATTAGCACCTATTAAAGTAACTATTTTATTTTCAGAAACATCAATATTTATTCCTTTTAAAGCATGTATTCCTCCATAATGTACATTCAAATCTTTAATTTTTAACATTATTCCACCCCTAAATAGGCTTCTATAACCTTTGGATTATTTTGTATCTCAGTAGGTGTTCCCTCTGCTATCATCATTCCATGATCTAGTACATAAATTCTCTCACATACGCCCATAACAACCTGCATATGATGTTCAATCATCAATATTGTAAGATCAAATCTGTCTCTGATTTCTCTAATAAACTCCATGAGTTCCATAGATTCCTGGGGATTCATTCCTGCTGCTGGTTCATCTAGTATAAGAAGCTTAGGATCTGTAGCAAGTGCCCTTGCTATTTCAAGTCGCCTTTGTTTTCCATATGGCAGTGATGAAGATACCTCATCCATGAGATTATCAAGTCCTACTGCCTCTAATAATGCAATAGATTTTTCTTTTATTTTTCTTTCCTTTTTTCTATAGTCTGGGGTCTTTATTATTGCGGAAAATAAATTTGAATCAAGTCTCATATGATTTGCAATCAATACATTGTCTAGTACTGAAAGTTCCTTAAAAAGCCTAATGTTTTGAAAGGTTCTAGCAATGCCTAACTTCGTTATTTCATGGGTTTTAATACCCGTAATATCCTTACTTTTAAAATATATTCTACCTTCTGTTGGAGTATATACCCCTGTTATCATGTTAAAGCATGTAGTCTTTCCTGCTCCATTAGGACCTATAAGTCCAATGATTTCATTTTTATCTATGTTCATATTAAACTCAGAAACAGCTGTAATTCCTCCAAATCGCATAGTTATTTTATCTGTCTTTAAAACAGTCACGTTTTCACTTCCTTTTGATTAAGGTGATTTAATAGTTATAGCTTTTTTTATAATTTAGCCTTCTTCTTTTTATTTAGTATTAGATCCCAGCTAAATTCATTGGTTCCCATAAGACCTCTTTGGTAGAAAAGTATAACCAGCATAAGAAGTGCCGAAAATACAACCATACGCATTCCTGGTATACCTTTTATAATATACCCACCTATTTGTATGTCTGCATCAAGTACCCTTAATACTTCCATAGATATGGTAACCACTATAGCAGAAATTACACTGCCTGTGATACTTCCAATACCTCCAAGTACAACGATAAGAACTATATTAAAGGTTAATAGAAATCTAAACATCATTGGATCTATGGTACCTATTAAATGTCCTAATAAGGCTCCTCCAACACCTGCAAAAAATGAGCCTATAATAAATGCAATCATTTTATGCTTGAAAAGATTTATTCCCATAGCTTTAGCTGCTATTTCATCTTCTCTTATTGCTTTAAAAGCCTTTCCATAGCTACTATTTATAAGAAGAACCATAAATATAATAGTGAATAATGCAATCCCCCAAGTCCATATTACAGCCTCCCATGACTCACCGGTTATTCCTATATTCGGTAGCCCTTTTATGCCAAGGGGGCCATTTGTTATACTTTGTGTATTTGTAAATACAACCCTTATTATTTCACCGAAGCCAAGTGTTGCTATGGCTAAGTAATCATCTTTAAGTCTAAGTATAGGAGCCCCAATTAAAGCTCCAGCTATAGCCGCCATAATACCAGAAACTATTAAAGCAACTGGAAACTGATTTAATGGGAATGGAACATTTTGGAGCCAGGGAACAATAGGCTCTAAAAAGAAATTTAATTCCTTTGTTTCGCCGGACATAGTAAGTAATGCACAGGTATAGGCCCCTACTGCCATGAATCCCGCATGGCCTAAAGAAAACAATCCGACAAAACCATTTATTAGATTAAGGCTTAATGCCAATATTACATAAATACCACACATATTAAAAATTCTCATTTCATATGATCCAAGTATTACATTAAACACAAATAATAGTACTATAAATGCTATTATTGAAATTAGTGTCAAAATATTTTTCTTTTTCATATTCTAAACCTTCTCCACTGTATTTTGTCCCATTAAACCTGAAGGTTTAACTAGCAGTATTATTATTAAAAGGACAAATGCAAAGGCATCTCTATATCCTGATAATGCCGATGAAAAAGCAACTATCATAATTTCACCTAGTCCTAAAATAAATCCTCCTATAACGGCCCCACGTATATTACCTATACCTCCAATAACTGCAGCTATAAAGCATTTAAGTCCTGGCATAAGCCCCATTAAGGGTATGAGCTGGGGGTATTTCATTCCCCACATAATACCTCCTATTGCCGCAAGTGCTGACCCTGTTCCAAAGGTAAATGCTATTATGGAGTTGACATCTATTCCCATAAGTCTTGCTGCTTCATAATCCTTTGAAACAGCCCTCATAGCCATACCCACCTTTGTATGATTTACTATATATACTAATACATATAATGCTATTGCAGTCATAACAGGTATTATAAGTGATACGCTAACAATAGAAATCTCACCAAATTTTAGTATTTTTGAAAAAATAGGTGCTATAGGAAAAGCCTTTGGTCTTCCTCCAAATATAACTATGGCAAGATTCTCTATAAGAAAGGATGCACCTATAGCCGATATCATTACAGATATTCTAGGAGAATTTCTAAGGGGTCTATAGGCCGACCTTTCTAAAACAATACCAAATATACATGTTAAAATAATTGCTATAAGGAATGATGCCCACCAAGGAAGCATAAATGATGTCATTGCATAGAAGGCTATATATGTTCCTAGCATAAAAACATCACCATGGGCAAAGTTAATTAATCTCAAGATACCATATACCATTGTATAACCTATGGCTAAAAGTGCGTATAAACTGCCAAGGGAAATCCCGTTGACTAAATGCTGTAAAAAAGTACTAAAACTCATTTTTTTTCCCCCATATCTTATTTTGTATAAGATTTACTGTTTTATAGAGAATTTAGAACAAACCTCTTAAGAAGCTTTTTTCTCCTCTTAATTTAACAATAGCAATGTAGACTTCCCAAATGGAAGTCTACATTGATTATCGTTAAAGCTTACATTACCAAATCTATATATTTAAAGATTTCTGCTATACTATTTATTTTTTCATTGGATCAACAGTTGTAAGGTAAGTAAATTTACCATCCTTAACGGTCTTAATAACTGCTGATTTAATGGCATCACCATTTTCATCTAGTGTAACAACCCCAGCGGCACCTGGGAAATCTTTAGTTTCTGCAAGAGCCTCCCTTATAGCTGAAGGGTCTGTACTATTAGATTTCTCAATTGCATCCAAGGCCAATAAATATGCATCAAATGCTAGTGCTGTAACTGCCGCAGGTTCTTTATCGTATTTTGCTTTATATGCTTCTAGGAATTTTGTTGTATTATCAGTAAGTTTTGCATTTGCATCAAAGAAGGTTGAGAATACAACTCCTTCTGCGGCCTCACCAGCTATTTCTATAAATTCTGGTGTTTCCCATGTATCCCCACCTAATATTGGAAGCTCAAGTCCTAGCTCTTTGGCTTGCTTTGTAACAAGTGCCGATTCAGTAAAGTTTCCCGGTGCAAATATAACATCAGCTCCTGATTCCTTAATGCTTGTTAATTGAGCAGTAAAGTCTTGATCTCCTGTATTATAGAAAGCTTCATAAACTACTGCATTTTCATCACCCGTCAACTCCTTAAATGTATCTTCAAAAAACTTAGCTAATCCAACGGCATAATCATTAGTCTTCTCTATGATGAAAGCAACTTTTTTAGCGCCAACCTGATTGTATGCATAGTTTGCCATAACATTTCCTTGGAAAGGATCTATGAAACATACCCTAAAGTAATGATCATTTCCTTTAGTAACCAATGGATTGGTACAAGATGTTCCTATAGCAGCTACTTTTCTATCCGATTTCTTTATAACTTCACCGGCTGAAATCGAAAAACCACTTCCCCAACTACCAATTATTAATGATACTTTTTCTTGGTCTATCAATTTTGTTGCAGCATTGGCAGCTTCAACCTTGTCCGACTTATTATCAACAAATACTAATTTAACTTTTTTTCCTAAAACCTCTGGAAATAGTTCATTTGCTAATTCAATACCTTCCTTTTCTAATGCCCCTCCTGCCGCATTGGCACCTGTTAATGGTTCAAATACACCAATTTTGATTACATCCGCCTCATCAGTCTTTGTTCCATCTGAAACCGTGTCTGCTTTTTGAACACATCCAACTGTGAATGCTGAAACTAATATTACAAGAACTAAAAACAATGATAATTTTTTCATTTTAAAACTCCCTCTCATTTAAAATTTTTTAAATATTATTCTAAAAATAGAACAAGACTTTGGCATAGAAGTTTAAAGATTGGATACTTCGAATACCTTACAAAATTCCATAACTCCTACTTGGCAGAATTGCTTATGCAATTTACTCACCTGTTAATTTTATTTAATAATAATTTTAATTATATATAATAATTTTGTCAACAAAAATGTTTTTATTACATATACAAATGTATTTATATATCAAACATTTTAGAATATTTTTTCCACCTTAATCCCTTTGAAAGCTTCAAATTACAATGGATATATAGAATCTATAAGCTATATATGCTTTTAAAAAAAGTCAAATTTTACTATATTTTTCGAATATGAAAAACTGAACAAGTCAGATTACAAAGTGATTTTGATTATTTTCTAGATCTGCCTTATAATAAAGTGTAGTATAGAGAGGAAATTGCATAACTCTTACTTGGCAGAATTGCATATACGAATATCATCCTATATTTAATTGCTTAAGATATAAGCATATTTGATGGTATAGTTCTTAAGGTTTTTTAACTATATATAGTAGATAGTTTTTGCAGAAGGTAATTATGCAATTTGCTCTAGAGATAATAAGACTTGTATATTATTGTTATTTAATATAATATAAACAGTAAATATTATTATAATTTATGTTTTCTAATGGAGGTGTACCTATGAAAAGAGTTTTTTCTGGTGTCCAACCAACATCTCAAATCCATATAGGAAATTATATAGGTGCTATTAAAAGATTTGTTGAGTTGCAAAACGATATGGACTGTTTCTTTTGTATAGTAGATCTACACTCAGTTACAGTACCTCAAGATCCTAAAGAATTATTTGAAAACTCATTACAACTAGCAGCACTTTATATGGCCGTTGGTTTAGACCCAAATAAGGTTACTTTATTTCTTCAATCCCAAGTTCCTGCTCATTCTGAGCTTGCATGGCTTTTACAATGTAATACATATGTAGGGGAATTAAATAGAATGACACAGTATAAGGAAAAAAGCCAAGGAAAAGAAACAGTAACTACTGGTTTATATACTTATCCTGTTCTTATGGCTGCTGATATCTTGCTTTATGATACAAATTGCGTACCTGTAGGCAACGATCAAAAACAGCATCTTGAATTATGTAGAGATATTGCTATAAGATTTAATAAAAAATATGGAGAAACCTTTATAGTACCAGAACCTTTAATTGCAAAATTTGGAGCAAGAATAATGTCCCTAGATGATCCAACAAAAAAAATGAGTAAAAGTAATGATAATAAACATAGTAAAATAAACCTTCTTGATTCTCCTTCAAAAATTAAAAAAAGTATTATGAAAGCAGTTACAGATAGCGACAGTGAAGTAAGGTATGATATAGAAAATAAACCCGGTGTCAGTAATCTAATGACTATCTATAATATCTTAAGTAAATTATCTTTAGATGAAATTGAAAATAAATATAAGGGACTTGGTTATGGTGCCTTCAAAAAAGATTTAGTTGAAGTTATAGTATCTTATTTAGAACCTATTCAGACAAGATATAAAGATATTCTTGAATCCGGTGAATTAGAAAAGGTGCTTAAAAAAGGTGCAGATAGAGCAAATGAAGTGTCTAACAAGATCTTACATGATGTAAAGAAAAGAATGGGTTTCGTATATTTTTAAAAATGAACTATAAAAAACTTCCATATGATTTATCAATGGAAGTTTTTTATAGTTCATTTAGTTTTTGTAGTTCATTTCTAAATTTCTTAATAAGCTTTTTTTCCATCCTAGAAACAGTCATCTGAGAAACCCCTAGATTAGCCGCCACTTCAACCTGAGTTTTGTTGTTAAAGAATCTTCCATTAACTATTTTTTTCTCAACTTCATTGAAATTTTCCATACATTTTTGTAAAAAATCTCTATTTTCAAGGGATGCAAAACTCTTATCATCCATACCTATAATATCTTTAAGTTGAACTTCTTTATCATCACCACTATTATCATAGCTTACATCAAGGGACTTGGGAGTATAAACATAGCTAGCCTCCATAGCTTCTAGTACGGCTTCCTCTGTAACAGCTAAATATTCAGCTATGTCCTTTACCTTAGGCACTCTTTGTAAACTTTGCTGAAGCTTAACCTTAACGTCATTAACCTTCTTTGACAATTCTTGAATTCTTCTGGGAACTCTTATGGTCCAGCCTTTATCCCGGAAATGCTTTTTTATCTCTCCAATAATAGTTGGTGTTGCAAAGCTTGAAAATTCAAAGCCTCTATCTAGATCAAATCTTTCAATAGCGTAAATCAACCCAATTGATGCAACCTGATAAATATCTTCATAATCAATTCCCCTATTTACATATTTCTTAGATAGTATTTCAGCAATGTAAAGATATCTATTTATAAGTTCATTTCTGATATTTATATCCTTTGTATCTCTATATATAGCAAACAACTCTTTATTATCTAGTTTTTCCAAGGATTCCACCTTATACTCTTGGGCATTATTCATAGCACTTGTCATATATCATCGACCCCTTAATTATAAGCTTCCTCTTCTTCATTCAAAAACTTTATCATTCTTATAATAGTACCTTTTTCCGGTGATGATTCTACTTTCACATTATCCATTAAAGATTTAATAATAAATATCCCAAGACCACTCTCCTTTGGATTACAAATATCGGGTTTAGGGCATCTTTCTACATCAAAACCCTTTCCCTCATCCTTTATATCTATTATAAACTGATTCCCGCTAATAGTAAATTCTACTTTGAAATTATTATCATTATATCCATGTATAACCGCATTATTACAAGCTTCACCTACTGCAACCTTTATATCCTCTATATCCTCTATATCGAAGCCCATTTTGTTTGCTATAACCGATGAGGTCATCCTAACAATACTAACATATTCTGGCTTACTAGGTACTGATATGCATATATTTTCCTTTTTAAAAACTTCACTCTTATTTGCACATTTAGCACTCATAGAAATATTTCACCTTCCTAACTATAGATATCAATCTTTAATCCATAATAAAATCTGTAATGAAAATAGGGTCTTTTGTGTATTTTTTTGTTAATCTGTATATATTAATTTAACTTGTATATCTAAACATTACTCAATGACAAATATTTTATCTAAACCTGTAATTGTTAAAAGCTTAGATATATTGGGCCTTGGGTTAATGATAATAATATTTTTTTCAATACTTTTTAATCTTTTCAATATACCTATTAAAACTCCTAGGCCAGTACTATCAATGTATTGTAATTCTTCACAATTCAGTCTCATATCCGCTTCTTTTTCCTGTAATAGCTTAATTAGAGTCTCCTTTAAGTTATTAGCTGTAGAAATGTCTACTTCACCTATCAAATTAATTTCCCATAGATTTTTTTCACTATCAAAAACCTTATTAATATTTAATGACACAAAAAAAACCTCCTCACAAAAACTATTTTATTTTTACCCAATTTTATATTCTATAAACATTATTAGATAAATAATTTTTACATTTAATATATTTTTAAAAGCCTCAAATCTATACCATCAAATATGCTTATATCTTAAGGAATTAAATCAAGGATGATATTCCCATATTAGGCTTAGCCAAGTAAGAGCTATTCAATTTCCTAAATTATACTTTGTTTTTGCTTTAGGATAATAATATCATAAAATCAAGTTTTATCAAAATATGTTGAACTTTAATCCAAATTAATTAAATTTATTATAAAATTTATTTTTTCCCTATCTTTCCTATATATAGATATTTCAGTCAAAATTTTAGTTTCTACATATCAAAACTCTCCAGAAACATGGGATATTTAAGTATGTATAAATTAAAATTTACTTGGAACTATATATGTATTTCCTGTATAATTTAATCACACTAATTTTCTGAATTGTTTTGAAATATAAAAGGAGGATAAGAATGGTTAAGCTTTTAAAAAACTGGAAGTTCATATTTTTGTTTACTATTATAATTCTTTATTTAGTATATTTTGGTACAGTTTTCAAAACTGAGCTAGAATTACCTTCAAAGGCATGGAGTAGAGATGTATCAATAGCTCAATTGAAATCCAAGAATATAAATGATCTAATGTCTAATCATAATATATTTGTAATACCAATTCAAAATAAAAATTCTTTTATCACTTTTTGGTATCAAGATAGTGCAATTAAATATTCCTTAATAGACAGTAAAGGAACAATTATTTCAAGTACTAAATTAGATATTGATGTTGGTAGCGTAAAAAAAATCAGAGGATTATTAAATGATGGGGTTATGTCATTATATGTATTAGAAGATATTGAGTTGAAAAAATACGACTTTGACCTCAATACAAATCAAATCCTATCAAATACAACCATTACTCATTCAGTTAAAGACTTCATAGTCCATGATGATTTGATCATTTATTCTACTAATAATTCTTTAAATCTTATAGACAAAACAAACCATACAAAGCAAATAGAGAATATTAATGTTGATAGATTTGAAACCATTAAAGATGAAAATGCTCCTTTATATCATATAGCTTTATATGAGAAGACAACCACTGGACAAAACTTTTTAAATTACCTAAGCTACGACCTAAACAAGAAAAATTTAACTAGACAAAGGATTACAAGCCTTGCAAACTCAGTTAAACAATCCTTAGAACGTGTTGACATTGCAATCATAAATGATGAAATAAATATATTAGCATCTATAACAGAAACTAGAACAGGAAGTAATAATTTATATAACTTTAAGTTTAAAAATAATGAGGTTTCGAATTTCTCTAAAAATATGATAAAAATAAATGCAGTGAATCCATATCCAAGGATACTAAAGAACATTAAGGATGAATTAACCTTTGTGGCATCGGTGAATATAACAAAGGGAAAAGATACTGAAACCGTTAATATTGTCAAGTTCACGATCAATGAAACCAATACTGTAATAGATTCAAAGCTATTGACTAAAACAAATTCAATTTCCTTAAATCCATATTTCTTTAATCTAGATAATGATAAATATTTGGTATGGACAGATATAAAGGGAAAATCTAAAAATATTTTATTATCAAGTAGCAGTGATGATATAATTACAGCTTCAAAAAAAATAAAGCTTAGTGAAACCCTTGATATTTTTATGGCTACTATCACGAGTTTAATACCTAGCCTTTTTATCTCTTTGATATCCGTAATGAATATCTTTGTTCCAACCATATTATTTATATTTTTAATTTCTGTAATAAAGCTTAGATGGGTTGAAAACTACTCAAAAAATATTTTTATTATTATTTTTACCCTTCATTCAGTTTTAAAAATACTTTATACTAATAAATTAGTTTTAAAGAATTATGATGTTCATAATTTTTTACCAGTATTTCTCAAAAATCCTTTAATCCTATATTTATTATTGGTAATATTAACTTTGATCTCACTTTATTGTCTAAAAATATTTATATCAAATAGCAAATATAGAAAGCACCTCGTTAAGACATATTGTTTCTTTGCTTTTATAGACCTTACGATCTATACATTTTTAACAATTCCATATATATATTCGTATCTACTTTTTACATATAAAATTAATATACAATAAAAAAAAACTCAAGGTACTTCACTGTACCTTGAGTTTCAGATTGTTGACAAAGTCAACAAGATGGCAGGCTGCCTAATAATTCGAAGTTCGAGGCGTGCTGAAACCGAGAGGCCGTAGCGTATACAGACATACGTAAGGGTTCTTGGTTGAAGCAACAACGAAGAAATTCGGGTTTTTAGGCAGCCTAAAACTCAAGGTCACTTCACTGTACCTTGAGTTTTTTCTGGGAAAAATCACTTTTGAATTACTATTCTTCTTCGATATGTTCCGATAGTTTTGCTATAGAGGCTACACTATCATCTTCTCCGATTCTCATTAGTTTTACTCCCCTGGTACTTCTACCAAATCTAGATATTCCATTTACTTCCAGTCTTATTACAGTACCTGAAGTATTTATAATCATTATTTCATCATTATTATTAACTATTTTTGCTCCTACTAGCTTACCCGTTTTCTTACTCATGCTATATGTTTTTATACCTTTACCGCCTCTTGTTTGTATCCTATATTCATCTAAAGAAGTTCTTTTACCATAACCATTTTCACTTACAACTAATAGGTCAGTACCTTCATCTACTAGTCCCATCTCTACTACATAATCATCCTCATTGAGGTTTATGGCCTTAACTCCCATTGCAGTTCTTCCCATATTTCTTACATCATTTTCACTAAATCTAATGGACATGGCTTTTACGGTTATTAGTATTAATTCTTTTTTTCCATCGGTTAATTTAACACTTATAAGCTCATCTTCACCCTTTAAACTTATGGCAATTAATCCAGCTTTTCTTGAAGTATCAAATTGTGATAATTCACTTTTCTTTATCATACCATTCTTGGTAGACATAACAAGATAACCGTCTTCTGTAAATTCCTTTATTGGAATAACTGCTGTTATCTTTTCATTGGGTTCTAAATACAATAGATTAACTATGTTTGTACCCTTAGCCTGTCTCTTGGCATCGGGAATTTCATAGGCTTTTAATCTATGCATTTTTCCATGATTTGTGAAGAATAATATATAATTGTGGGTAGAAGTAACAAATAAATTTTCAACAAAATCTTCTTCCCTTGTTGAAAGACCTGATATTCCCTTGCCACCCCTTCTTTGACTTGAATATGTTGTGGCGGGTACCCTCTTAATATATCCTAGACGAGTTAAGGTAATAACTACATCTTCTTCATCTATAAGGTCCTCTATATCTATCTCTTCTTCATTAGTAGTTATCTTAGTTCTTCTTTCATCACTATATTTTTCTCTTATTTCTACCAATTCATCTTTAATTATATTCATAAGAAGTCTTTCATTAGCAAGTATTTCTCTAAGCCTTGTTATGGTCATTATCAACTCTTCATATTCTGCATCTATCTTGTCTCTTTCAAGACCTGTAAGCTTTTGAAGTCTCATATCAAGTATTGCACCAGCTTGAATTTCGCTAAGTTCAAAGTTCTTCATTAAGCCTTCCTTAGCCTCTGCCACATTTTTAGAAGCTCTTATTAAGCTTATTATAGCATCTATATTATCAAGTGCTATCTTTAAACCTTCTAAAATATGGGCTCTAGCTTCGGCTTTATTAAGTTCATATTTTGTTCTTCTTGTAATAACCTCTTTTTGATGCTTTAAGTAATAACTTAACATTTCATAAAGGTTTAACACCTTTGGCTGTCCATCTACAAGGGCTATCATATTTATACTAAATGTTGTTTGAAGCTGTGAATGCTTATATAGTTTATTTAAAACTACATTAGCATTAATATCCTTCTTAAGTTCTATAACAACCCTTATACCAGTTCTATCACTTTCATCCCTAAGATCGGTTATACCTTCGATTTTCTTGTTTCTTACTAAATTTGCAATTCCCTCAATCATCTTAGATTTATTTACTTGATAAGGAATTTCTGTAACTATTATGGCACTCTTACCTTTACCTATATCTTCAATCTCAACCTCTGATCTTACTGTTACTCTTCCTTTTCCAGTTCTATAGGCATCCTTTATAGCTTCCTTCCCCATTATTATTGCTCCTGTAGGGAAATCGGGGCCCTTTATAATACTAATGATATCTTCCATATCTACATCGGGGTCATCAATCATTTTAACGGCTGCATCTATAACTTCACCTAAATTATGGGGAGGAATAGATGTGGCCATACCTACTGCTATACCACTTGAACCATTAACAAGCAAATTAGGATATTTACTTGGAAGTACAGTAGGCTCCTTTAGGGTTTCATCAAAGTTTGGCGTATAATCTATGGTGTCCTTATCTATGTCTTTGAGCATTTCCATGGAAAGCTTAGTAAGCTTTGCCTCTGTATATCTCATTGCCGCAGCACCGTCGCCATCAATGGAACCAAAGTTACCATGTCCATTTACAAGCATATATCTTGTAGAAAACTCTTGAGCAAGTCTTACCATGGCATTATATATAGAGCTATCGCCGTGGGGATGGTACTTACCCATGGTATCTCCAACAATACGGGCTGATTTTCTATAGGGCTTTTCTGGAGCTAAGCCTAATTCATCCATTGCATACAATATTCTTCTATGAACTGGTTTGAGTCCATCCCTTACATCTGGAAGGGCTCTACTTACTATTACACTCATGGCATAGTCTATATAGGATTTTTTCATTTCATCTGAAATATCTATTTGTATAATATTTTGTTTATTCTCTTCCACCTATATCCCCTCCTTTATACATCTAAAATACTTACATATTTTGCGTTAGATTCAATAAACTCTCTACGTGGTGCAACCTTATCCCCCATTAATGTTGTAAATATTTCATCGGCTAAAATTGCATCATTAATGTTTACCTTAATTATAGTTCTTTTTTCAGGATCCATAGTTGTATCCCAAAGCTGTTCTGGGTTCATTTCTCCAAGACCCTTATATCTCTGTAGGGTTGTTCCCTTTCTTCCTATTTCAGTTAATAAGTCTTCCAATTCTTTATCTGAATAAACGTAATGCTCAGCTCTACCCTTCTTAACCTTGTAAAGTGGAGGCTGAGCTATATATACATAGCCCTCCTCTATGAGAGGTCTCATATATCTGAAGAAGAAGGTTAAAAGTAGAGTCCTAATATGGGCACCATCTACATCGGCATCGGTCATGATAACTATTTTATGATATCTTAATTTACTTGCATCAAATTCATCACCAATACCACATCCAAAGGCTGTTATCATTGCCCTTATTTCATTAAAGTTCAATATCTTAACTAAGTTCGCCTTTTCCACATTCATTATTTTACCCTTTAATGGTAGAATAGCTTGAATGCTCCTATTTCTTCCTTGCTTAGCAGATCCTCCCGCAGAATCACCCTCGACAATGAATACCTCGCATTTAGAAGGATCCTTTTCTGAGCAATCAGCAAGCTTTCCTGGTAGAGTTAAATTATCAAGAGCCCCTTTTCTTCTTGTAAGCTCCCTTGCTTTTTTAGCTGCTTCTCTAGCCTTAGCGGCCCTTGTACATTTATCAATAATAATCTTAGCATCAGCAGGGTTTTCTTCTAAAAAGAATCCTATGGTTTCTGAAGAAATCGACTCTGAAATACTTCTTATTTCACTATTCCCAAGCTTAGTCTTAGTCTGACCTTCAAACTGTGGCTCAGTCAATTTCACAGAAATTATTGCAGTAATACCTTCCCTTATATCTTCACCTTGAAAATTATTATCCTTTTCCTTTAGCAAACCATTTTTCCTTGCATAATCATTTATTACTCTTGTTAAAGCACTTTTAAAACCACTTAAATGGGTTCCACCCTCATGGGTATTGATATTATTTGCAAAGGTAAATATGTTTTCTGAATATCCATCGGTATATTGAAGGGCTATTTCTATAACCGTTCCATCCTTTTCGCCTTCACTGTATATTACATTAGGGTGTATTTCATTTTTATTTTTATTTAGATGTTTTACAAATTCCTTGATTCCACCCTCATAATAAAACTCTGATTTTTTTTCTTGATTTTCTCTTTTATCTTCTAGAATTATTCTTATTCCTTTATTTAGAAAAGCAAGTTCCCTAAGTCTATGTTCTAGAATTTTAAACTCATATACTGTTTGTTCAAATATTTCCTTATCGGGCTTGAAAATACTTGTAGTTCCAGTTTCCTCTGACTTGCCTACAACCTCAAGCTTAGTTACGGTTTTACCTCTTTCATATCTTTGCTTATATATCTTTCCATCTCTCTTAACTTCTACTTCAAACCACTCTGATAAAGCATTTACAACAGATGCACCAACTCCGTGAAGTCCACCGGAAACCTTATAGCCTCCGCCACCAAATTTTCCACCAGCATGAAGTACAGTATGTATAACTTCTACAGCCGGTTTATGCATTTTAGGATGTAGGTCAACGGGCATACCTCTACCATCATCCGACACACTTATTGAATTATCCTCATTTATGATAATTTTGATATTTTTACAATATCCGGCTAAAGCCTCGTCAACACTATTATCAACTATTTCTTCTACTAAATGATGCAGACCTCTAGGCCCAGTTGTACCGATATACATTCCCGGTCTTTTTCTTACAGCTTCTAGACCTTCAAGAACTTGAATCTGTTCGGCTGTGTATTCCCCATTAATTTTTTCAGCCATTTGTTTCCCTCCTGACTATATATGACACTAAAAATATTTATATTTTGATTTGTAAAATATATGTTTTTTATAATTATGAAGTTGCTTTAATTATAATGAAGATTCTTTCATGATATTACCATTTGAAATTTGAAAAATACTTCCATCTTTGACAATAGGAATCATCAATTCTGGTATTTCGGTAATAGTAATAAAGGTTTGTACATTCTTTAGACTCTTTATTAAGAATTTTTGCCTATTAATATCTAATTCAGACATAACATCATCTAATAAAAGAATAGGATATTCTCCGATTTCAGCTTTTATTATTTCTATTTCCGATAACTTAAGCGATAATGCAGCAGTTCTTTGCTGTCCCTGGGATCCAAATATTCTTATATCATTATCATTAATATAAATACCTAAATCATCCTTATGGGGGCCAACAGTGGTAAAGCCTCTTTTTATATCGTTTTCTAATTTTTTCTCTAATTTTTCCTTGAAATTTTTATAGACTTCTTCCGATGTATATTTGCTATCCACCTTTATGTTGCTTAAATACTTTACTTCCAAATTTTCTTTACCATCTGTAATTTTTCTATGCATCAATCTACTTAAAGCATTGAGCCTATGGATAAATTCAATTCTTTTTAAGATAACTTCTGTTCCATGTTCTACTAGTTTATCGTTCCAGATATCCATAGTTTTTAATAAATTTCTATTATATGCTGCATTCTTTAAAAGATTGTTCCGTTGGAGTAAAACTTTATTATAGGACATTATATTATAATAATACTTTTTGTTTATATGGGAAATCTCTCTATCAATAAACCTTCTTCTTTCAGAGGGCCCTCCTTTTATGAGCTTTAAATCCTCTGGAGAAAATATAACGACATTAATATTTCCCAGTAATTCAGAGAGTTTAGTTAAACTTATTCCATTGGTCTTTATCTCTTTATTTTTGTTATCCCACAATCTCAGCTCTATGGATATTTCGCCATATCTCTTATGACCTTGGACCTTTACATATGCCCTGTTATTATTTATTTTTATAAGCTCCTTATCCTTATTTGTTCTAAAGGATTTTCCAAAGCTAGCTAAATATATGGATTCAATTATATTGGTTTTACCCTGGGCATTGTTGCCAATGAAAATATTAAGTTTATCATGGAGCATTATCTCTAAGCTACTATAGTTTCTAAAGTTAAGTAACTTTAATTTGCTAATAAACAATTATAGCACCTCGGCTTAAAAAACTGAATTATTATTTTATCTTATAGAGATTTACTTGAAACTCTCTATAATTTATTTATTACTTTAAATTTAATATCTTCAAACTCTACAACATCATCGTTTCTTATTTTCTTGCCTCTTTGAGTGACAATTTCTCCATTGACTTTCACTAATCCTTCTTTAATCAATATTTTTGCTTCTCCACCAGACCCTACTATATTGGAAAATTTTAGAAGTTGATCTATTCTTATATATTCTGTTTCAATCAGAATTTCCTTCAAAGCTATACCTCCTCAATATATATAATAATTGAAATTCATTGATGTGAAATATTTTTTTTGTAATGAAATCAAATTTCTTGTCATATTTAATTTTTACCATTTCATCATTATTTATTTTACATCAAATACTAGTTTTTGTAATTAGGTATTTTGAAGCAACATAATTTAAGTCCTCCTTTATTGAGAGGACTTTTCTAAATATTTGATGTCTTACTTTGATAATCTAACGGGTAGAACTAAGTAGATATAGTTTTCATTATCCGTTGGCTTCATAACACAGGGGCTTACACCTGTAGTAAATTCTAAGTATATATCCTCACTATCTATAACCTTTAATGCCTCTAAAAGATATTTTGAATTAAAACCTATATCTATATCTTCACCTTCCAACTCAATATTAACCTCTTCATTAACGCTTCCAATTTCTACATTGGAGCTAACACTCATTATTTCGTCCTTGATAGAAAATTTAATTGCATTGTTTTTACCTTCTTTAGCAAGTAATGATGCTCTTTCTATACTATCTAAAAGGTTTCTAGTATTTACTTTAACCTTTGATTTATACTCTTTAGGTATTATTTGATCATAATTTATAAATTCACCTTCAAGTAATCTTGAAATAATTCTTGTTTTATCAATGGTAAATAATATATGTTTGTCTGTAAAGGATATATATACATTTCCTTCGGATTCATTTCCCAGTATTCTATTTATTTCGTTTAAGGTTTTACTTGGAATAACTGCTTTATTTTGGATGTCGGCATTCAGATATGCTTTTCTAAGTGCCAGTCTATATCCATCTATTGCCACCATTAATATATCTTTATTTTCAATTTCGATTAAAGCACCTGTTAGTATAGGCCTTGTCTCATCCTGGGATGTGGCAAATATAGTTTGCCTAATCATATTTTTTAATAAGTCTTGACCTATTACATATGTATTTTCTTCCTCTACATATGGTAATTCTGGAAACTCTATAGCTGGCTGTCCAACTAATTTAAAATCTGAATTTTCACATCTTATAAAAACATTATTTTGTTCATCGACTTCAATTTCTACATCTGCATCGGGAAGCTTTCTTATGATATCCCCAAATAATCTGGAGGATATTACTATAGAACCTTCTCTGAATACCTGGGTTTCTATACAATTTTCTATTCCTATGTCTAAATCATTACCTACTAGTTTTAGAGTATTATCCTTTGCTTCTAAAAAAATACCCTTTAGTATAGGTAAAGTTGTTTTTGTAGATACAGCTTTTTGGACAATATTAACTGCTAAAGACAGTTGTTTTTGTGAACATTTTATTTTCATTTGTGGAAAACCTCCTTTGGCGAGGAATAATATAAATATAGTTAAAATAGTTAGTAATAGTAGTAGGGGCTGTTAGTTTGTGGATAAGCCCCTTTATCAAAGATATCCCATAGAATAGAGCTGTTAAGAAGTTTGTTGATAAAACAGACATAAAAATGTAAATATCCACAGAAAAATTTATATCATATATTTCAAAAGTTATCAACAACTTATACAGCTTTTTTTAACAAGAAACTGTGAATTAAGTAAAATGTACTAAGTAAGAGTTATGCAAATTCCTCAATTACATAACTGATATCATTTTATTCCCCTTGAAATTCATTTATAATTTTATCTATTCTATCTTTAAAGTCACTATTTGAGTTCATATCCTTAGTTATTTTGTCATAGGCATGAATTACTGTTGTATGATCACGACCACCAAACTCTTCACCTATTTTAGGTAGGGATAAATCCGTAAGCTCCCTAGTCAGATACATGGCTATTTGTCTTGGATAAGTTATAGACCTTGTCCTTCTTTTTGAGTCTAAATCTTCTACCTTTACATTAAACTGTTGTGCAATAACTTCTTTAATATATGACACAGTAATCTGTCTAGGCTTTGAAGATGAAATTATGTCCTTAAGAGCTTCGTTAGCTAGGTCAATGGATACTTCCTTGTTGGTCAAGGAAGAATACGCAGATATTCTTATAAGCGCTCCCTCTAGCTCTCTGATATTGGATTTTATTTTTTTTGCTATAAAATGGAGAACTTCATTATCAATATCTATATTTTCTAGTTCAGCCTTTTTTCTAAGTATAGCTATTCTTGTCTCAAAATCAGGTGGTTGGATATCTGTAATGAGGCCCCATTCAAATCTAGACCTTAGTCGATCTTCAAGTGTAGGTATTTCCTTTGGAGGTCTATCACTTGATATGATTAGCTGTTTATTAGCTTCATATAGGGCATTAAAGGTATGGAAGAACTCTTCCTGGGTTCTTTCTTTACCAGCAATAAATTGTATATCGTCAATAAGTAGAACGTCTACTGTTCTATATTTATTTCTAAATTCCTCATTTTTGTCATCTTTTATTGAGTTAATTAATTCGTTGGTGAATTTTTCCGATGAAACATAAACTACCTTTGTATTTGGATTTTGACTTAAGGTATAGTGTCCTATTGCATGCATTAGATGGGTTTTACCTAATCCAACGCCTCCATATATAAATAATGGATTATATGCTTTAGCGGGAGTTTCGGCCACTGCTAGAGAAGCTGCATGGGCAAACCTATTACTATTTCCTATTACAAATGTGTCAAATACATATTTGGGATTCAAATTAGGTGCTTCAAAAAAGTTATTTTCCTTAATATCATTGTTTTTAGTTAGCTTATTAAAATCATCGCTTCCAGGGATTACAAACTCTATTTTAAAATCTTGGGATGTTATTTGTTTTATTGCATTGGTTATTAGAGTCATGTATCGGGTTTCGAGAATTCCTTTATTAAAATCGTTGGGAACACCTAATATAATAGTTTTACCTTTAATTGATATGGGTTCTAAGGATTTTAACCATGTGTTGTAGCTAACTTCAGTGAGTTCAGTTTTTATTAGTTTTAAAGTTTCATCCCATATTTCATGAACATTAAAACTCATACTATATCCTCCTAATTTTTAGACTAAATTTTAAATAAATATTAAAGCCATAGGGATTTTAGTATAGATTTTAACTTATACAAGTCCAAAATTTCCAGAATCATCGCATATTTGTCCATGTCTAAGTTAAGTTATACTATGAAAACCCTATAAAAAATATGTTTTTATATAAAAATCCACAATAAATCCACAAAAAATGTTAATAATGTAGGCTATAGTTAAAAAAATTTGTTTATAAAATAATTAACAAGTTTAGTTAGTATGTTTGTGGAAAAAATATTTAAGAGAAAAAAATACATGTATAATTAACATTATCTACAGTGTTAATTATAATTAATTAACAAGAAGAAATAATGCCTTGAAGAGATTTTTGTTAATAAAGTTAATGTTATACACAAGTTTATCCACAAAATGTGTATAACTAACAATCTTTTTAATAATTATCCACTTATCAACAATTTATATCTAATGATATCAAATAAATAAATTTTGTTCAATGAAAATGAAAAAATATCCACAACAAAATAAAATTGTGTATGTTTTTTCCACAATAGGGGATATAAAAAAATAAACGAGCCAGTTTTACAAGTAATCTTTGATTATTTTTGAGGTATTCAATGGGGATCATACTCACTGTATGTGAATGACTAAATAATTATGGAAAGAATCAATAGGATGATTAAGATGATTTTTTTATTTTTTGGATAGGTCTAAGGGTGATATTACTATGATTTTTTGATATATATAATAGGTTGAGAGATATACTAGAATAATATGTTGAAATCGAATAAATTCCTTGACACATATTACTTATAACGGTATAATTATTTAGCGGACTTTACAATTCGAATTTAACTATTTAGATAAATACATGTGCAAGTTTCGAAGGAGGTGTTGAAATTGAAAATGACCTATCAGCCTAAGAAGAGGCAAAGAAAAAGAGAACATGGTTTTAGAAAAAGAATGAAAAGTAAGTCTGGTAGAAATGTACTTAGCAGACGTAGAAGAAAAGGTAGAAAGAGATTGACTGCTTAAGGCCGCTTGTAGTGGCCTTTTTCTGTAATTAAGGAGGTTTATGGAGGAATCCTAATGTCAGAAATAGAAAGACTAAAAAAGAATATAGATTTCAAAAACGTCTACAAAAAAGGAAAGTCCATCCCTGATAAATATCTTGTGATTTATTTTGTAAGGAATGATAAAAATATAACGAGAGTTGGCTTTACTGCTAGCAAAAAAGTTGGAAATAGTGTAGTCAGAAATAGATCTAGAAGACTTATTAAGGAAAGCTTTAGAAATAATAGCAGTAATATAAAAAGTGGATACGACATTGTTTTTATTGCGAGGGTAGCTATAAAGGATGCAGGCTACCATGATGTTGAGAAGTCTTTAAAAAGAGTAATTAGAAAATCAAAAATTCATATCAGTTAATAATAACCAACTCCCAGATATAGAAATATTCCCAAAAATACACAGTTAAATTAATTTATTGAATAGAATTGAGTCACTTCAAGAAGTATAATCCCATCAAAATAAAAATGCTAGATGATATGAAATATCAATATATTTATTGTAGAAAAAAGGTGACCTTGTGAAAAAAATATTTATAGCTTTGATAATCGGATATAGGAAATATATATCTCCCCTTAAAAAGCCGAGTTGTAGGTTTTATCCTACTTGTTCACAATATGCACTGGATGCCTTTAATAAATATGGAGCTTTAAAGGGATTGAAATTAAGTTTGATTAGAATATTAAAGTGTCACCCCTTTCATCCAGGAGGATATGACCCTTTAAAATGATATAATTTTAAAAAACTATTATGAAGAAAAATCTATTATGGAACCGATAGGAGGTAAAGTGTTGACTGCAATTGGAAAGATGTTAGGTTCATTGTTATATTTGATCTATAATATAGTTAATAACTATGCTGTGGCTATAATATTATTTACAGTAATTGTTAAGGTATTGTTATTACCTCTTACATTGAATCAATTAAAACAAACTAAGAATATGCAAAAAATTCAACCAGAATTAAAGAAGTTACAGGATAAGTATAAAAATGATAAAGAAACTTTAAATATAAAAATGATGGAACTCTATAAAGAACATAAGATAAACCCTTTAGGTGGATGTTTGCCATTACTTGTACAAATGCCTATTTTATTTGGTTTGTTTGGTGCCCTTAGAGATCCACTTGTTTATGTTTTTAAAAGTGATGCAGCCCTTGCTGCTACTGCGACCAGTGCGCCATTTTTATGGTTACAGAATTTAGTTGATCCAGATATATTTATGATTGGCAGTGTTGCAGTGCCAGGAATATTACCTATTATAGCTGCTGCTACTACTTATTTTTCAATGAATACTATGAATACTGGTAATAAAGCAGATCAGCCGCAGGCTATGAAAACTATGAATTTACTTATGCCATTAATGATTTTGTGGTGGGGTAAAAGTTTCCCAGCAGGTTTAACTTTGTATTGGGTTATAAGTAATATATTCCAAATGGCTCAACAGCTTTTATTACCTAGGGGCGATGTGCTTAAGGAGGAGTAAAAATAGTATGAAGTTTGTTGAAAAGACGGATAAGACTATTGCTGAAGCAATAAGTAGTGCTTTAAGAGAGCTAAATACAACAAGAGACAAAGTTGAGGTTGAGGTTTTAGAAGAACCTAGCAAGGGTTTATTTGGTTTATTTGGAAATAAGCTTGCTAAGGTGAAAGTAATTGTTAAGGATGATCCTATAGAGAAAGCAACTCAATTTTTAGAAAAAGTTCTGGATTCTATGAAGATTCCTGCGGTTTTTAAAACAAAATTAACAAATAATAGTCTACACATAGACATAATGGGAAAAGATTCGGCTATATTAATTGGTAGAAGAGGACAAACCCTTGATTCTTTACAGTATCTCGTGAGTTTAGTAGTTAATAGCGGAGATTCAGACTATGTTAGAGTAATATTAGATACTGAAAATTATAGGGCTAAGAGAGAACAAACATTAATTAAATTAGCGAACAAGCTAGCCTATAAAGTTAAGAAATATAAGAAGAGTATAACCCTTGATCCAATGAACCCCTATGAAAGAAGAATTATTCATTCGGCACTTCAAAATAATCCTTCAATAGGAACAAAAAGTCAAGGTGATGAACCAAACAGAAAAGTTGTTATATTTTTAAAGTAAATGACACTGAACTGTATCTAAAGGGGCTGTCTTAAAAGGCAATCCCTTTAATTCAGTCCCGGGGTGTTTCAGAATGAATGAAGTTCGAGGTTTTGAAATTTCACGGATTGAGCTAGTATTTACGTACTTGCCAAATCCATGAAATTTTAAATAACGAAGAAATTCGTCATTCTGAGACACCCCCTTTGTTAATGTAGTTAGAAATATTCATTAAGTCCTTGAGATTTTAATGTTTTATGTTAAAATTGGAATAATAATAAAGAGTTACTAGTTAAATGAGGTGATTTTATGATAGATGATACTATTACTGCCATTGCTACAGCACCCGGTGAAGCAGGAATAAGCATAATCAGAATAAGTGGACCAGAGGCTGTGGATGTTCTAGATACTATTTTCAAGTCAAAAAAGGGAGTCAGTATAAAGGAATTTCCACAAAGAAGAATGGTATACGGTCATATAGTGGATGCACAAAATAATAAGGTTTTAGATGAGGTATTGGCGGTGTATATGAAGGCTCCATATACATATACAAAGGAAGATATTGTTGAGATAAATTGTCATGGAGGAATAGTACCTACAAGGAATATACTAGAGCTTATATTGAGAAGCGGCGTGAGAATGGCCGAGGCTGGAGAGTTTACTAAAAGAGCCTTTTTAAATGGAAGAATAGATTTGGCCCAAGCGGAGGCCGTAATGGATTTGATAAGTGCTAAAACTGATAAGGGCTTTGACGTTGCTTTAAGTCAGCTTGAAGGAAGTATATCAACGAAGGTTAAAGAAGTAAGAAGTATTATTTTAGAGACTTTGGCCCATTTACATGTAAGTATAGATTATACAGAAGAGGATATTGAAGAAATAACCTATCCTGAATTATTATCAAATATGGAAGCCGTTGACGGTAAAATTAAGGAGCTTCTTAGTACTTCAGAGACTGGAAAGATTATCAGAGAGGGATTGAATACTGTAATTATTGGCAAGCCGAACGTAGGTAAATCTTCATTATTGAATGCTCTTTTAAGAGAATCTAGGGCTATTGTTACGGATATACCGGGAACAACAAGGGATGTCATAGAGGAAAACCTTAGTGTAAGGGGTATACCTTTAAAAATTGTTGATACAGCAGGTATAAGGGATACTGAGGATTTAGTAGAAAAAATTGGGGTAGAGAGAAGTAAGGAATTTTTTAATAAAGCTGATCTTATAATATTGGTATTAGATGCATCCGATGAATTAACTAAGGAAGATGAGGAAATAATTGGGCATATAAAAGATAGAAAAGCAATAATTCTTCTCAATAAAACAGATTTGCCTCAAAGGATTGAAGAAGTCCAGCTTAAGGAATTACTACCCAATAACAGGATTATAAGAGTTTCTATTTTAGAAGAAAAGGGCTTAAATGATATTGAAGAAGAGATCGTAAATATGGTTTATGGGGGATATGTTAAGGCAAAAGATACTTCATTTGTTACAAATGTTAGACATAAAAATTCCCTTGAAAGAGCTTTAAAGAGTATAGAAGAAGGTATAGATGCTACTCAGCAAAGTCTTCCCTATGATTTGATTGAAGTTGATATTAAGGATTGCTACGATGCTTTAGGTGAGATAACTGGAGATACTGTTGATGACAATATCATTGATAAAATATTTGCTAATTTCTGTTTAGGAAAGTAGTGATAATCATTATTTAAAATTTAAAGAAATGTGTATGTTCGGTTATAAAGTGTAGTCTACTCAAGTAGCCACTGAAAATCCTTTTACGCTCCTCCTACAAACTAGTTTTTCATCTGAATAGAAAGAGGACAAAACTGGTTTGTAAAGGGAGCTAAAAGGAAACCTCAGAGTCTACTTTCGTTTATTAGGTTTTATTACCGAACATATATATAGATTTCCCAAAGTTAAACTTAATTTATGCATCTCAAAATATCCGATGATTCTAGGGATTTTTGATGTGTATAAATTAACTGTTTAACTGGAATATCTATATAGGGTTTTCATAGTATAACTTAATTTATACATGGACAAATATGCGATGCTTCTGGGCATTTTGGACTTGTATAAGTTAAAGTCTATACTAAAATCCCTATAGAATTATTTTTTCAAAATTCATGGAGGTTAAAATTATGACTGAAAGATTTGAAGCAGGTACATATGATGTCATAGTAGTTGGAGCTGGACATGCTGGATGTGAAGCTGCATTAGCTCCTGCAAGAATGGGACAAAGGACTTTATTATTATCTATTAACCTTGATTCTATCGCTATGATGCCTTGTAATCCATCCATAGGAGGTACGGGAAAGGGACATCTTGTGAGGGAGATCGATGCCTTGGGTGGAGAGATGGGATTAAATATCGATAAAGCTTTTATTCAAAGTAGAATGTTAAACACAGCTAAGGGGCCTGCAGTACATTCCTTAAGGGCTCAAGCTGACAAGCATTTATATCATACTGAAATGAAAAGGGTCTTGGAAAATGAGATCAATTTAGATATAAAGCAGGGGGAAGTTGTAGAAATATTAACTGAGGATAATAAGGCCAAGGGAGTAGTCTTAAGGGCTGGTTCTATATATTATAGTAAGGTTGTAATATTGGCTACTGGAACATATTTAGGAGGAAAAATTTTTATTGGTCAATCCAGCTTTCAAAGTGGACCTAATGGGTTGGCACCATCATTGGAGCTTACTGAAAGCCTAGAAAAATGTGATATAAAGCTTAGAAGATTTAAAACGGGTACACCCGCAAGAGTTGATAGAAAAAACCTTGATTTCAGCCAGATGGAAGAGCAGCCAGGGGATAAGGAAATCGTGCCCTTTTCATTCATGAATGATGAGCTTGAAATGGACCAAGTATCCTGTTGGCTTACATATACAAATGGTGAGACCCATAGAATCATATATAAAAATATACATAGATCTGCTATGTATAGTGGAAAGATTGAAGGAACAGGACCAAGATACTGTCCATCAATAGAAGATAAGATAGTTAGATTTGCCGATAAGAATAGACATCAGTTATTTATAGAACCAGAAGGATTAAATACAAATGAAATGTATGTACAGGGGATGTCAACAAGTTTACCTGAGGATGTCCAGATAGCTTTTTTAAGTACCATACCTGGACTTAAGGATATCAAAATAATGAGACCTGCCTATGCAATAGAATATGATTGTATAGATCCCACGGAACTAAAATTATCCCTTGAATTTAAAGAGATAGAAAATCTTTTTTCAGCTGGGCAATTTAATGGATCTTCAGGCTATGAAGAAGCTGCTGCACAAGGTCTTATGGCTGGAATAAATGCTGTATTAAAGATTAAAGGAGAAGAAGCCTTTATATTAGATAGGTCTGAGGCCTATATAGGTGTTTTAATTGATGACCTAGTTACAAAGGGAACCAATGAACCCTATAGGATGATGACTTCTAGAGCGGAATACAGACTAATTCTAAGACAAGACAATGCTGACCTTAGGCTAACTGAGAAGGGGTATAGTATAGGATTGGTAAGGGAAGATAGATATAAGAAATATCTTAATAGAAAAGCTCAGCTTGAAATGGAAATGGAGAGATTAAAGAATACATATATAAAACCAAATGAAATTAATGCTTTTTTAGAAAAAAATAATAGTTCACAAATAAAGAATAGTATGTCCTTATACGATCTTATAAAGAGACCAGAAATTGATTATGATATGTTAAAGGATATTGATAGGACTAGACCGGATATAAGAAGAGATGTGGAAAGACAGTGTAATATTCAAATAAAGTATGCAGGATATATAAGTAAGCAGTTAAAGCAGGTGGATCAATTTAAGAAGCTTGAAAGCAAAAAATTATCACCAAATGTGGATTATTTAAAAATTGAGGGGTTAAGATTAGAGGCACGGCAAAAGCTTAATGAAATAAAACCGCTTTCCGTAGGCCAAGCCTCAAGGATATCAGGGGTTTCTCCCGCAGATATTTCCGTATTGCTAGTCTATTTAGAGCAGCAAAGGAGAAGGAAGGGATAATAAATGAATAGTAAGGATATATTGAAGCAAGGTGGTAAAGAGATAGCCCTAGATATAGATAATAGAATGATTGAAAAGTTTGGTATATATAAGGAGCTATTAATAGAATGGAATAAAAAAATTAATCTTACAGGTATTACTGAAGAAAATGAGGTTATGATTAAGCATTTTTTAGATTCTTTAACCTGTCTCATGACCGGTGTTATTAAACAGGATTCAAAGATAATAGATGTAGGTACAGGGGCTGGTTTCCCTGGGATTCCTTTAAAGATATATTATGAAGATATAAAGCTTACTTTGCTAGATTCTTTGAATAAGAGAATCAAGTATCTAAATACTGTTTGCAAAGAAGCCGGCCTTAAAAATGTGGAACTACTGCATGGTAGGGCCGAAGATTATGGAATGAATCCAGAATATAGAGGAAAATATGATGTGGCAGTGGCGAGAGCTGTGGCTGATTTAAGTGTACTAAGTGAGTATTGCCTTCCCTTTGTAAAGCTTAATGGATATTTTATTGCACAAAAAGGTCCAAAAGCCTATGAAGAAGTTTCAAAGTCAGAGAAAGCTGTTAGTATTTTAGGCGGAGAGATAATAGATACCTTGGATGCTAAGCTGCCCTTTACTGAAATAGAGCATACCTTAGTAGTTATAAAGAAGGTTAAGGAAACTCCTAAAAAATATCCTAGAAAAGCTGGTACTCCTACTAAAAAGCCTATAGTTTAAAGCAAATACTACTTGGAAATTTTTTTAGGATTAAAAAAATAAGAAGGAAGTAGCATATTTATGACGAATATTTAGGTTAAGGAGTATTAATATAAGGGGACGTGTACAATGGAAAATGTGAGTTTGAAAAATAAAGTTACATATTTATCTGTTGATGATATTAAGCCAAATCCTTTTCAACCAAGAAAGACTTTTACCGATGAAAGTCTAGAGGAACTTTCATCTTCAATAAAGGCATATGGTATTATTCAGCCTATTAGTGTAAGACAGATAAAAGAAGATACCTTTGAACTGGTGGCTGGTGAAAGAAGGTTGAGGGCCTCAAAACTGGCTGGACTAGATTCAATACCTGCTATAATTATTGAAATGAGTGACGATGATTCTGCTGTTGTTGCCTTGATTGAGAATTTGCAGAGAGAGGATTTAAATTTTATTGAAGAAGCACAGGGTTATCATAGGTTAATAAGTGAGCATGGATTTACACAGCAGGAGCTAGCTGAAAAGGTAGGAAAGAATCAATCCACCATAGCGAATAAGTTAAGGGTGCTTAAGTTACCTGATGATATAAAGATATTACTAATCCAACACAAATTGACGGAAAGACACGGAAGAGCTTTATTAAAGTTGCCCGATGAAGAAATACAAAAAGAAATATTAGAAATAGTCATTAAAAAGGGATTAAATGTTAAAAGAACTGAGAGTCTGATAAAGGATACCCTTGAGGAGCTTACAAAGCCCGATGAACCGGAAAGAAGACAATCCATAAAGAGTTCATTAAACTTTAGAATTTACTTAAACACTTTGAAAAATGCATACAATGCCATAAGGGATACGGGTTTAGATGCTAAATATAGTCAAGCTGACAAGGGTGATTATATAGAAGTTGTTGTAAAAATACCTAAAAAGAAATAAATGGATCGTAGCTATGGCTACGATTTTTTTATTACATTGCCAAGAGATAAGGAACTTGATAGAATAGGTTAAATATTTGAACTTAGAACTACAAAAGCATCTCAAGATGGTTTTGTTTTTACACCTTTCCTAATAAAGTCAATATACCAATAATGATGAAGGCGCTGCCTGCTGCGGTTTGAAGATAAACTCGGGGTATTAATTTGATTATATATGTACTTGCTAGTACACCTAATAATGCACTGAGTACAAGTGCTAAGGATGCACCTATAAAGACTCCCCAAATAGATTTTGTTTGTGTTGCCAATAACATTGTTTGGAGTTGAGTCTTATCTCCTAATTCAGCGATAAAAACCATCCAAAAAGAAGTAAAAATAATTTTCCACATTAAATTTCCTCCTGTAGACATAGGCCCTAATATTTATTCTTATTAGCAAAAAACAAAAATATGTATAATTTTAAAATGAAAATAGTACAGTTGAATAAATTATATAATCCTATACGTGGCAAAGTTGTATATATGAATATCATCCTTAATTTGATCACTTAAGATATAAACATATTTGATGGTATATCTATTGGGATATTAAAATTACATAGGCAGATGGTTTTTTATAGAAAGCAATTATAAAATTTGCTCAGTTGTTTAAATTTTTAAAAAATATATAAATTTAAAGAAGGAATAACTTATAAAGAAAAGAAAATATATAATTAGAATATAATAGTTTCATTAGATTTCTATAGAATAAAGGGTTATTCAAAACATAAATTTTGATATTACTATGGTAAATTTCTATAGGGATTTTAGTATAGACTTTAACTTACACAAGTCTCAGATGCCCAGAACCATCGCATATTTGTCCATGTATAGGTTAAGTTATACTATGAAAACCCTATATTATAGATATTCCAGTTAAACAATTAATTTATACACATCAAAAATCCCTAAAAACATCGGATATTTTGAGATGTATAAATTAAAGCTTTAAATAGAATCTCTATAAAAATTTGGAAGAACGGTTAAAAGTAAAGTAATGTCAGAATCTTAATCTTTTCATAACCCTAAAAGGGGGAGTGATATAAAGTGGGAAAAGTAATAGCCTTGTTCAATCAGAAAGGTGGAGTTGGTAAAACAACGACTAATGTCAATTTAAGTGCTTGTATTGCTTTAAAGGGGAAAAAGGTACTTATAATAGATATAGACCCTCAAGGTAATACAACCAGTGGATTTGGTATAGATAAAGATGGCACAGAATGCAATATTTATGATGCTTTAATGGGGGATGAGGATATAAAAAAGTGTATTATTAGTACGGATTACAAAAATATTGATATCATCCCTTCAAATGTACAATTAGCTGGAGCAGAGATTGAACTTACAAATTTATCTGGAAGAGAATATAAATTTAAGGATATGATAGAAGAGATAAGGGATGGCTATGATTATATTTTTGTAGATTGTCCTCCATCCTTAGGGCTTTTAACAATTAATTCCTTGACGGGAGTTGATAGTGTCATAATACCTATTCAATGTGAGTATTATGCATTAGAAGGGGTAAGCCAACTTATGAATACAATACAATTAGTTAGACAGAACCTTAATCCCTCACTTGAAATTCAAGGAGTAGTTTTAAGTATGTTCGATGGCAGAACTAACCTTTCTATTCAAGTTGTTGATGAAGTGAAAAAGTATTTTAGAGGAAAGGTATATAGAACAATTATACCCAGAAACGTAAGATTAGCGGAAGCACCTAGCCATGGTATGCCGGTTATAGAATATGATCCAAAGTCAAAGGGAGCAGAAGCCTATAGTGAGCTTGCTGATGAGTTTTTAGAATTAGAAGAGGATGTGATTTAATTGGCAAAAGCTAAAAGGGGACTCGGAAAGGGTTTAAATGCCCTTATTCCTCAAAGTTTTGAAGAAAGTATTCTAAACAATGAAAAGAATTCCGGGGAATCCATTAAAATATTGAAAGTAGATGATATTAAGCCTAATATAAATCAGCCTAGAAAGCATTTTGATAAAGAAAAGATAAAGGCTTTAGAAGAATCAATAATCAGTCATGGTATAATTCAGCCTATTATTGTAAGAAAGCTTGAAAAGGGATATGAAATTGTGGCAGGTGAAAGAAGATGGAGAGCTGCTAAAAACAAGGATTTAAAAGAAATTCCCTGCATAATAAAGGAATTAGATGATGAAAAGTTAATGGAATTATCTTTAATTGAGAATCTACAAAGAGAAGATTTAAATGAGATTGAAGAGGCCCTAGCATATAAGCGTCTAAATGAAGAATTCAGTATGACCCAAGATAAAATTGGCAAAACTGTAGGAAAAAGTAGGCCATATATTGCCAATACTCTAAGGCTATTAAACCTAGATGATGAGGTAAAAGAAATGATAGTTGAGGGAAAAATTTCTGGAGGACACGGAAGAACCCTTTTGAGGATAGAAAATATTAATCTTCAAAGGGAAATAGCCTCAAAAATCATATCAGAGACATTAACTGTAAGAGAAACAGAAAAACTTGTTTCTAAACTCCTTGACAAAGATTTGGCAAGAAAAAAAAGCTTTATAAAAAAAGAAAAGGACAGCGATATAACATATCTTGAAGAAAGTTTAAAGGAAGTACTTGGAACGAAGGTGAATATTGTTAATGGAAAGAAAAAAGGGAAAATTGAGATCGAATACTATAGTGATGAGGATTTAGAAAGAATAATAGAATTCCTTAAAAAGTAGATGTTTCACATGAAACATTTACTTTTTTAACCTTTGAGAATACTATAGGGATTTTAGTATAGACTTTAACTTATACAAGTACAAAATGCCCAGAAGCATCGCATATTTATCCATGTATAAATTAAGTTATACTATGAAAACCCTATATATAACCCTTATATTAATGTTTCACGTGAAACATCTTTGTTTTCATAAAATTAAAAATAAAGTAATTAAAGCATATGATAAAAATAAACAGAAGGACGAGTGAGATGGATAGTTTGTTTTTTCAATATGACTAAAGTAAAATTATGAGATTCATTAGTCCCATACTTATGAGGAAGGAATATGTTATATGGACATTTGAGAATATAATTATAAAATTTCTTCAGGTAATCAAGGAGAAAGTTGTATAATATATATATGAGGAAATTGCATAACTCTTACTTGGCACAATTGCATATGCGAATATCATCCTTAATTTAATTACTTAAGATATAAGCATATTTGGTGGTATAGCTTTGAAGATTTTTAAACTACATGTAGTAGATGGTTTTTATAGAA
>JAOASB010000038.1 GCA_025210375.1 Maledivibacter sp.
CTATTTTTCAATATTGCATCATTAGTAGGGTTTCCATATTCATTTATATTCATTTTAAGATATTGGTTGAATATCAAGTCTAATTGGCGTATAAACTTCTTTCTTGGACTTCTCTGATGTATTAAATAATTAAAACCCCCTAAATTTTTAATCTGATTAATTTTAATAGTGATTTTTTTGCCAGTTTCATAATTAACTGTTTCACAGAAATAACTAAATCCATCTGGTATTTCTTGCTGTAAAAAATCTGCCATACTTTTATATTGTTAGGATTCCATATCCCCTATCTTACTCCTAATCTGTTGTCAGCAACTCCGTCCCCCTGGCAATTCATGTTTTACCACTTGATTAATTCACCTGTCTTCTTTGATTTTTTATTGAAAAATTAATAATGTGCCTATGGAATTTTTATTTCCTAGGCACCTTATTTTTAGAGGAAGCGAATACTCCGTCCCCTCGCTTCCTAATGTTTCTTAGTATTTAATTTGTTTTTAAGAATAAGGTATTGTAATAAATTATGATTTGCCACAAACTCAAATGTATATCCAATTATTATAAGTAGAAATAGTAATAGTATAAATAAGTTGTTTTGATTAAGCTTACTTACTAATGAGCGACCTATAAGTATACTAAATACCCCTAGACATGATATAGTTCCTATGGCAATTTTGTCCTTTATTTTACTTTTGTTATTTTTTTCTTCAAGCTTCATTTTTATTAATAATACAGAACACATAACAAATATAACATAAAACAATAATAAAATAATTGTAAATAATATAGATGTCATTTCCAAATACAAATAATATATAGTTATGCTTAACCCTAAACAACTAATTGATACTAGCATTGCTAATGATCCTTCAAACAGAAAAAATTGTTGCCGTTTTATATTTCTCCTAATTACTAAACCCCATATTGTAAAAAACATCATAATTGTTAAAGCAGAAATTAAAATTAAATTAGATTGTAACTTATTATATAGTAGTCCAAGAAATATACCTCCAAATGTTATTCCTAAAAAAATCGAATCTAAAACTTTTTTTTTCAAATTTTTGTCCTCTTCAAGCTTAATAATTTTTCTCATGGTATTATTATTAAAGAACATAGCAATACTCCTTATTAAAATTTTTATATGTCTATAAAAGGTAGTTCTATTAACTACTTATTTAAACATATTATTAAAATAATCAAATACATTATCAATTGTTTTTTTTGCTTTATTCATCGCTCCATCAATTGTTTCTTTAGCTCCATCAATTGCTTTTTTTACACCATGTCAAATCCATTGTTTAGGAGTTTTACCTTTGATTTCCAATCCGTCTGCAACAACAGCTTTTGTAACCCCAGCTGCTCCACCAACTACACCCCCAGCCACAGTTCCAACACGGGAGAAAAATAAGTGCCTGCAGCACTTCCTACTTTTGATCCTGCGATTCCTGCTATTTTTATCGAAGCCCAAGTAACAGTTACATCTACTGTAACATCTGCTATATGTTCAGAAACACTAGCATCCTTATTAAAATTCTCATATTCATCTATTACAATCGGTGCAACATATGCTGTTGTATTAGCTACTTTTCCAAATGTATTTGAAATCTTACCAAATGTTTTTGCATTTATAGCCTTTTGTTGTCTAGTCCATAAGCCACTCCTACCATCTATTAATCGAATTTTATCAATTTGATTATCAGCAGTTGCATTAACTCCACGCCAGAAAATCTCATTCCCTGATAAAACTGTAACTCCAAAATTATCAGGCAAAGACATCGCTTTACTAAAAGAATCAGATTCTTTTTCACTGTTCCCATCATCACTCAAATTAAAATACACATCAGAAGTCTTTTCCATTTCTTTTCGTATCATTTCATATTCTGGATCATTAACCCTTGGATAATGCCTATTATCAGTCACACCATCCTTAGCATACCCACTAGGATCAACATACTTCAGTGGATTATTTGCTACATAGGCATATAGATTGAGTCCATCTCCTCTGAAAGCATCCTCTTGTATGAACCTTCCTATCTGTGGGGCATAGTATCTGGCTCTGAGGTAGTATTGGTTTGTTATTTGGTCGTATTGCTGATCTGCGTATTTGTATTTGTTGTCTGTTCTTTCTAGGCTTTCTCTTAGATTACCAAAGGGGTCGTAGGTGTACTTGGTTAGTATCTATCCACCACCGGCCACTATTTCTGTTATGTCTCCATGTCTGTTGTGGAGGTAGTAGCTCATTTGGGCTTTGTTGTTGGCTTTAGCTATTAGGTCTAGTCCCCTTATGTGGGATCTTTTTCTTTGTCCTGCTTGGTCTTTTTCTATTATAACATTCCTTCCATTATATGTATTTATTTGTTCTACCACTTGATTAATTTACCTGTCTTCTTTGATTTTTTATTGAAAAATAAATAATGTGCCTATAGAATTTTTATTTCCTAGACACCTTATTTTTAGAAGAAGCGAATACTCCGTCCCCTCGCTTCTATGTTGTCAGTAACTCCGTCCCCTCGCTTCTTTATTTTTTTATCTTTACATATATTGCTATACTTATTGAAAATACTATTGGTAAAATTAGGATAACATACTCAATTTTCTTCATAGGTCTTGGATCAATAATAAATGATATGTATATTAAACTAATAAGTAAAATGCTTAAGAATTTAATTCTCTTATTCATCATTGTAATTCCTCCAACTATTATACGTTGGATAAAATGTTTAAAATTCCAATTACAATAATAAACATTCCCGAAATTTGGAATATATATCCAAGTATGAGATGAAATATTTTTGTTCTTTTCAATGCTTTTTGATCATTTTTTATATATTCATATCCTTTTAAGAAGTTTACTGGCACTTTTTTACAAATCATACCTGTAATTGTAAGAATCACACCTATTAATAATACTTGAAATTTTTGATTTTCCATATACTAGACCTCGCTTTTGTAATAATTTTATTTTCCAAATATTGATTTTATGTATGTTGTCAGCAACTCCGTCCCCTTGCTTCCATTATATGTATTTATCTGTTTTGCCACTTAATCAATCTGCCTGTCTTTTTTGATTTTTTATTGAAAAATTAATAAGGTGCCTATGGAATTTTTATTTCCTAGGCACCTTATTTTTAGAGGAAGCGAATACTCCGTCCCCTCGCTTCATGCCCTTGCTTTATTCCTGTGTTTTCTCTATTCTTCTACCATATCCATTGCTTTAATTATCCCTTCCCGGAAGCTAAGCCATATTGGTAATGTCATCCATATTATAATAACATCTTGCGTTGTTTGATTTAAATCTAATATAAGAGATAATACAAATAATATACCAATTAACAATGATATCACAAAAAATACGATAGAAATTGTTTTCATAATTTTAATAATTCTTTTAAAACGCCTCATTGAAGATGTATGATTTCTTCCATCAAATTTATTGTAAGTTAATACCATCATTGGCATCATATTTTTAAATATAATATTAACAACAAAAATAAATAACGATATTACTATTTTCTCAGGCATCTCCATGTTGCCATCATCGCTTACTAATAACATTAAAAATAGAATAAAATATCCAACATAGGTAACTAGAAAACTAATTTTTTTCAAATTATTACCCTCTCCCTAATTCTAAACTAAATCAATTACTTAAATATCTTTTTATAAATTTTATATACTTTATCGAAAACATTTATTTTATATACTTTTGTTTTAGCTACTCCCGTATGTATTTCTGCTGGAACAAAGGTTACATTTCCTCCAACACCAACCGTATGAGCTGTTACTTGCCTACCATCATCAGTACTGGCAGGGGAATAAGTGTAATCTACTGATATTCCAATTCCTTCTCCTAAATCTACTCCTCCTCCAAAGTATGGAGCAGTTCCATTCATATCTTCTACACTTTCCATATTATTAGAATACGTATAAGAAACTCCAACCCCTCCTTCAATATCACTTTTAGCCTTGAATCCACCAGTAAATGCCATACCTATATTACCTCTAGTATCTCCAATAAATTGGACTGAACCAGTGACGAGAACTAAATCCCCACTAAGCCCTTCTGCCGATACTTTTGGTATTCGAAGAAGGAAATTATCATCTGCGAAATTATTATATTTTTCTACAGCATTAGCTACAAATTCTGTAATTGGATTTTCTGTTTCATCTTCATCCGTCCTCTCATCACTCAAACTAGAAAACACATCAGAAGTCTTTTCCATTTCTTCTCGTATCATTCCATGTTCGGGATCATTAACCCTTGGATAATGCCTATTATCAGTCACACCATCCTTCGCATACCCACTAGGATCAACATACTTCAGTGGATTATTCGCTACATAGGCATATAGATTGAGTCCATCTCCTCTGAAAGCATCCTCTTGTATGAATCTTCCTATCTGTGGGGCGTAGTATCTGGATCTGAGGTAGTATTGGTCTGTTATTTGGTCGTATTGCTGACCTGCGTATTTGTATTTGTTGTCTATTCTTTCTAGGCTTTCTCTTAGATTACCAAAGGGGTCGTAGGTGTAC
>JAOASB010000039.1 GCA_025210375.1 Maledivibacter sp.
AGCAGCAAGTTTTGGTGACCCCTAGGGGACTCGAACCCCTGTTACCGCCGTGAAAGGGCGGTGTCTTAACCGCTTGACCAAGGGGCCAAAATGGTTGCGGGGACAGGACTCGAACCTGCGGCCTCCGGGTTATGAGCCCGACGAGCTACCAACTGCTCCACCCCGCGATGATAAATTACATATATTATTTTTGATGGTGCCGGGGACCGGAATCGAACCGGTACGGTCTTTAAGGACCGCAGGATTTTAAGTCCTGTGCGTCTGCCAGTTCCGCCACCCCGGCTTATTGGCTCCAGAGGTGAGATTCGAACTCACAACCTATCGGTTAACAGCCGAGTGCTCCACCATTGAGCTACTCTGGAACAAAGCTTATTTTTTTCAGCGACATGATATATATTATCATACTTTTTTTGTTTTGTCTAGTGTTTTCGAAAAATATTTTTAGAAATTTCACTAGAGAAACAAAGATCAAATCACTTGTACTATTTTACTCTCTGTTTGCTAATTTGTCAAGACGGAAAAATAATAAATTTGATAATTTTTTTATAGCCATTAACATATACCCCATCAATTACATATTATAAAAGGAAATAATGCTTTTGAGGTGAACTAAATGAAATCAAGATGTCCAATAGCCATTGCATATATTCACGGCGGTCCTCTAGCCCCTACTATCGAGGGTACAGTGGTATTTAGAGAAGTTATCGGTGGTACAATGGTATATGTAAATATATCTGGTCTTCCTAATTATACTCCTCAAAGAAATACAACCCCTCCTATTGGTCCCCACGGTTTTCATATTCATGAATTTGGAAACTGTGATATTGGTTCACAGGAAGAGCCATTTAAAGCTGCCGGTGGCCACTGGAACCCTACAAAGCAACCCCATGGTAATCATGCCGGTGATTTCCCCGTGTTATTTTCCAATAGGGGAAAAGCAATAATGTGTTTTTTTACTGATAAGTTCAAGCCCAATGATGCCCTAGGAAAATCTATTATTATTCATGAAAATCCCGATGATTATAGAAGCCAACCTTCGGGTGATGCTGGTAGGAGACTGGCATGTGGAGTTATAAAATGCTTTCATACTAATACTATATATCATTCAAGAGAATAATATATAAAAAAACAAGGGCATTAAGCCCTTTAGGCTGCCTAACAACCCGAATTTCTTCGTTGTTACTGAAACCAAGAACCCTTACGTATGTCCGTATACGCTACGGCCTCTCGGTTTCAGCACGCCTCAAACTTCGAATTGTTAGACAGCCTGACATCTTGTTGACTTTATCAACAATCTGAAGGGCATTAAGCCCTTAGGTTTTTTATGAATTTTTTTGATAAGAACTGTCCTCAATGAAAAAGAGATAGATGATCCTATTTACCCCGAATCATCTTAATCTAGACATATCGTCCTATAACTATTAATATTATTAAACAAATTAAGCATATGGCTATCCAAAGAATAGAATTTTTCAAACGCAACCCTCCTCATATATATTTATATGCAAGGGCTACATAGCCATATTCCATCATCCTACTCTAAAGTTTTACATTCATCATCTTCATCATTTTCATCATCTTCATCTACTTCTAAATCTTCAAGTCCATCCTTCTCATTTATTTCTAAAGCTTCAGCCCAATCACTTTCATCTGACTCTAAAACTTCAGTATACTCATCTTCATTTATTTCTAATTCTTCAAGCTCATCATTCTCATTTACCTCTAATTCTTTATGTTCTTCATATTTATCATATTCATCATTTTCATCTATTTCTACGATTGTAGGTTCATAGTTTTCATCTAACTCTGAAGTTATAGATTCATCTCTTTCAGCTACTTGAAGAGTTTTAGATTCACTATTTTCATCTACTTTAAATTTATCTGTTTGTTGCTTTAAAAGGCCGGCCATATTATTTAATTCTTCCATGCTCGCGCCTATTTCCTCTAATGAACTCATTTGTTCTTCTAAAACTGCATTGATTTGCTGTACTCCACTTGCACTATTAAATGTATTTTTAGATATTCCATCCATTGCGGTTTTCATATTTAAAGAGATATCATTTTGATGTTTGGATAAATTAGATATATTTTCAATTTGCTGGGTCATACTTTCTATGGCTCCAAGAATATTTGTAAATTGACTATTTACTTCTATACCCTTTTCAACGGTTGTCTCAACAAGGGCTTGTCCTTCTTTTATAGTACAGTCTGCATTTTCTACCTTAGTTTGAATCTCATTAATTAGTATTCTGATCTTCCCAGCAGATTCTTTACTATCTTCAGCTAATTTTCTAACTTCATCTGCGACTACAGCAAATCCTTTTCCATGTTCTCCAGCTCTGGCCGCTTCAATAGCAGCATTTAAGGCAAGTAGATTGGTTTGTTCTGCAATAGCAGTTATGAAGAAAACTATATCTCCTATTTCTCCAGATGAAGTTTTTAGTTCTCCAATAATCCTATTAGTATTTTCGGTAGAATCCTTAACCATACCTATAGACTCCACTACTTCATCTATGTTTTTCCCACCGAGCTTGGCAGATTCTAATATACTTTTACTATTGTCGAAAGCCTTTTCCGACTCATGGGAAATAATTTGGGAGCTTCCATTCATTTCATCAATACCATTTACGGAATTATCCACAGCACTAGCATTATTTTGAAGACCAGTGGACATTTCATTTATTTCCCTAGCTATACTTTCTATACCTTGATTTGCTTGTTCCATTATTATGGAAATCTGATTAGATGAATCAGATAAAAGAGTTGCATCCTTTCCCACAGAATCGACCAATTCCTTTATCTTAACTATAAGCCAATTTATCCCCTTTGATAATTGTCCTATTTCGTCTTTGGTCTTCATATCTATATCCTGTGTTAAATCAATTACATTGTTTTCATTAGATAATATATCATCTATCTTTTTAGTTATATTTTTAATTGATTTTGTTATTCCTCTGGTTATAAATAAGGCAAGCAAAATTGCTATGATGCATACTACTACTACTGTGATAATAATATTATTTATATAAAGCTTACTATCACTTATAGCACTGTTATAAAAATCATCTGCTGTTAATTCAGCTTTTTCTATCAACATATTCATACTGCTATTTATCATACCCACTTGATAGGAACCTTTACTTTTTTCTAACAATAACGCTTCAACCCTATTATCTGCTTTAGCAAGTTCTATAAATTTATTTCTTATTGGTTCCCATTCCGTATAAGAATTATATGCTTTATCAACAATTTCTTTATAGCCCGAAGACTCATCCTTGGGAATGTTATCATAAATCATTTTAAAATTCCCATGTACTATTTGATCATACCGCTCTATCTTTTTAACATGAAAATGGATCTGTACTGCATCTTCCAAAGCTATGGACTTCATCTCATTAGTTATCTTTAATATGTTTATAGCAGCTTCATTTACAGCATTTGTAACTGTAAACGGGCCTTCATACATATTAACCGTCAAATCCTGTAGCGTATGCATCCCCTTAGTTGCATATAAACTAACAAAACACGTTGCAATTATGATTACAGTAAAGCCTAATATCATTTTTTTTGATATTTTTAAGTTTTTGAACATATGTATGCTTCCTCCCCATAAAAAGAAATTAGTATTATTGCAAGGAGATTACATAACGAATAAAATCATGTAATCTCCTGAATTAAGTAATTATATAAATTATTTTAGGCATCTACAATATATGTATATACCATAATTTTACTCACAGAAAGTAGTATTCTACATTTATTTTCAAATTCCTTTAAATTTTGTCATTATTTTTATAAATTTGTTTATAGCAATTCTACTTTGTATTCTCTCATCCAATTATCTAACTGTATTAAATAGGCTATTAATTGTGGCCCTGTCATCAATTGCCCAAACCAAGGCTTTTTAAAAGTTTTCCCACCAGTTTTTACTATATCTTCCACTTCTTTATAGTCAATCAATTGTAAAACGGGAGAACTTTTATCCTTTAAAATATTTGTCATTACATATTGTACCTCTTTAGTATACTTTGGATTATGGGTTTTAGGATATGGGCTCTTTTTCCTATTTATTACTTCATTGGGTAGTATATCCTTTAAAGCTCTTCTTAGAATACCCTTCTCTCTGCCATCGCATAACTTCATATGCTTTGGAATATTATATGCATATTCTACTATTCTATAATCCGCATAGGGAACTCTGACCTCAAGACTATTTGCCATACTCATACGATCTTTTCTGTTTAATAATGTCACCATAAACCATTTGATATTTAAATAAAATAATTCTCTCATTCTTTCATCCTCTGGTGATTCCCCTTCAAGCTTTGGAACTTGGTTTATTGTCTCTTGATATTTGGCTCTTACATATTCTTCGAGGGGTAAGTTCTTTAAGTCCTTGCCTAAAATTCTTTTTCTATAGGCTATGGATTTCGACCAAGGAAATGTTTTGCTTTCTGTATCCTCCGAAGCTGTAAACCACGGATACCCACCAAAAATTTCGTCGGCACATTCGCCAGATAAAGCAACTACTGCTTTTTTTCTTACTTCTTTACAAAATAGATATAATGATGAATCAATGTCTGCCATACCAGGTATATCCCTGGCTAAAACCGCTTCTTTCAATGTATTAGCAAGTTCAGAATTATCTATGATAATCTCATGATGATTACTTCCTATATGATCTACTACCTTTGTTATCCAATACTCATCGGAGTTTGGCTGAAATTCATTTGCTAGAAAATATTTCTTGTTGTCCTCATAATTAACGGAAAATGTGTTGAGCTTTTCTTTTCCTTTGTCTTTAAATACCTTTGCTGTGACTGCTGATATTGCACTGGAATCTAGTCCACCGGATAAAAAGGTACACAAGGGAACATCAGATATCAATTGCCTTTTAATAGCATCTACCACGAGTTCTCTCACATGGTCTATGGTATCATCTAAACCTTCTGTATGAGGTTCTGCCCTTAGCTCCCAGTAATTCCTTTTCTTTATTCCATTACAATCAAATATAATGCTATGGGCTGGAGGTATTTCCCTTATATTCTTAAATACTGCATTTCCCAATGATCTTGCTGGTCCAAGTCCAAATATTTCAAGTAAACCGGTTTCATCGATTATAGGACGCACCTGGGGATGCCTCAAAATTGATTTTATCTCTGAACCAAATATTAAAGAATCTCCATTCATCGTATAGAATAAGGGCTTTACTCCAAGCTGATCCCTTGCTAAAAAACCTCTCTTATTCTTCTCATCCCATATACAAAAAGCAAAGATTCCATTTATATGCTTTAAACAATTTTCTCCCCATTCTATATATGCCATTAACAGTACCTCAGTATCTGAATAGGATCTAAATTTATGCCCCTTGTCCTTAAGCTTATTTCTAATTTCCTCAGTGTTATATAGTTCACCATTATAAACTATTGTATATTCCCTATCACCTAGTTTTCTTGTCATAGGCTGATTACCGCCGTCGGGATCAACTACAATCAATCGCCTATGTCCAAATAAAGCATTTGGTGATTTGTATATACCATAGCTATCTGGTCCTCTATTTTTTAGACTATCTGCCATGTGTTCAATGATTCCTATTTCATTACTTATATCCTTCTTGACATTCAACCATCCTACTATTCCACACATTTTCTCAACTCCTTATTTTTGATATCCATTATCATTTATTGTGCTAATTATAATATATGTCTTCCATGGGGGTTATGTTCCATTAGGGTAATAATTTAGGAAAGTAAGGTCCAGGTAAGTATCTAACTTTAGGATAAATTAATAGTTCTGAATACTATGATAAAGCTTGATTTTAAGCGGTACCAGCTTAATTGTAGATTATGTAGTACCTAGGCACTAATGTTGTATTCACCATTTTTTTATATAATAATATTATCTGGTATATGTTATAATTTCATTAAAAGAATAGGGGAGGATAATTATGAAGGAATGTTTAAGATGTAAGAAAATGATCCCCGATAATAGCCTACGGGACTATTGTGAGATATGTTGCGAAATATACGAAAAAATTTTTGATAAAATAAGAGACTATTTAAGGGAATACCCTATGGCAACTGCCTTTGAAGTCGCAGAATTCACTGGTATTGACCATCAAATTATTAAAGGATTTATTAAGGAAGGACGACTTATAGAAATAGAAGCAGAATCAGTGAATATCAGCTGTAAGAGATGTGGAACATTAATACTATCCAAACATCATGAATATTGTCCAAAATGCGAAAAAGCACTAATCAAGGAACTAAATGGAGTAAAGGGTTACTTTATTAAATCGGATAATGCAAAGATGCACCATAAAAAACTTACTAGAAATCATCCATAGAATTTATTTTGTGGATGATTTTTATTTGTGGACGATTTTTCCACAAGTTAAATTGTCTTGTCCCTTTTATTTTTTACTTTATTACTCATATATAGTATACTTGCTTATCATTATATACTATATTTATCGAAACACTAGTTCTTATTAATGTAATATACAGATTGTCCACATATCCATATCACATAGGTCAATACCCTATGGATAATTTTGTGGATAACTATAGTAGCCTGTATAACTTATATTGACTCGCTTTTATCCATGTCCATGAAATTTCATCCACAAGTTATCCACATTTTGTTTATAACTTCTTCACCCTGTTTATGCCTAGACCCTTCCCATTATCCTTTTACCTATTATTATATTCATCAAAATATTTTATAATCCCTACGTATATGCTCCAAGCAATTTTTTCTTGATAATCTGGGTCTTGTAATAATCTTTCTTCCCTTGGATTCGATAGAAATCCACATTCCACTATCACAGTAGGAACTTTTATATTTTTTAATATATACACATCCTTTTTTGACTTTGCTTTTCTTGTATTTGTATTATCTAATACTCTTATCAACTCTTCCTGAATGAGTTCAGCTATCTGCTTACTATCCTCACAATTTGGATTATAAAAGGATTGGGCTCCATGATACTTAGACTGCTGGAAGCTATTTGAATGAATGCTTATTACTAGGTCTGCATTACTTTCATCAAAAAGCTTTTTTCTATTTCTTAGGTCTTCATTCTTCTTCTTTCTAATAGTTCCATTATCCGTATATAAACCTATATCCTCATCCCTTGTCATCAGTACTAAGCTACCACTTTCCTCTAGATATGTTCTGAGTTTCAGGGAGATATCTAGATTTACTTTACTCTCGTATACTCCTGTAGCAGTTCCTACCATGCCCCCATCTATGCCCCCATGGCCGGGATCAATTATGATCACCTTTCTAGAGGTAGGCAAACATGATACATTGATAACTCCACTTAATTTATATATTGATAATGTTGCAATTATAATAGCTGCTAATAGTATTCCAAAGTATATTATCCATTTCCTTTTTAAGATTATAACCCTCATATTATGTCACCTCTCATATGAACCATAAGGCAGATTCAAAAAATAAACTTATATATATATATGATATGAATTGGGTTTTAATACTTTTGATGGGAAAAATAGTTATCTCAATAATGTCCGCAGATAACACTCATGGAACAAAAGTAGCCATTAAAAAATTGATTTGTAGGAGGAGCATAAAAGGATTCTCGGTGACCGCTTTAGTTAATGAACTTCATGGAGGGAACATCTATCTATATTTATATAAAGTTCTCTACAAAAATATCAAAAGGCACCGTATATAGATACGATGCCTTGATAAACATATAAAAATGTGTACTATCTTTTTGAGAACTGAGGAGCCCTTCTTGCTGCCTTTAAGCCGTATTTCTTTCTTTCCTTCATTCTTGGATCCCTTGTTAAGAATCCTGCTTTTTTAAGGATAGGTCTAAGCTCTACATCAGCTTTAAGTAAAGCTCTAGATATACCATGTCTTAAGGCTCCTGCCTGTCCAGTAAACCCACCACCATGAACCTTAGCAATAACATCAAACTTAGCTTCTGTTTCTGTCATAGTTAAAGGTCTTGTTACTTCTCTCTTTAAAGTTTCATAATCAAAGTAATTATCTAATTCTCTACCGTTTACAGTTACTTTTCCATTACCAGGTACTAATCTTACTCTAGCAATAGATTTTTTTCTTCTACCTGTACCATAATATTGTACTTTAGCCATCGATCTTCCCTCCTCTTGCAATTACTTATATATCAAGAACTTCTGGCTTTTGAGCTTGATGCCCGTGTTCTGATCCTCTATATACTCTTAACTTCTTAAGCATTTGTCTTCCTAAGCTGTTCTTTGGAAGCATACCTTTTACAGCACTCATAACAACTTTTTCAGGCTTGTTATTTATCATATCTCTGTATGTTCTTTCCTTAAGTCCACCAGGATATCCAGTGTGCCATCTGTACATTTTTTGATCTAATTTTTTACCAGTTAAATTAACCTTTTCTGCATTTAAAATTATTACGAAATCACCTGTGTCAACATGTGGTGTATAAGTCGGCTTATGTTTTCCTCTTAATATAGTAGCAACTTGTGTAGCAAGTCTACCTAAAGTCTTACCTTCAGCATCAACTACATACCATTTTCTTTCTACTTCGTGGGGTTTAGCTACGAATGATTTCATCTATTTCCCTCCTAACTCACAAATACGAATTCTAATACGTTATCTTAAAAATCCGGGGCTAGTGGATTTTTTTAGACTATTTTAAACCATCTTATATTCTAATACATGTACCCGTGTGTGTCAAGGAATATTTCTTCTTTTTTATTAATACCAGAAATCTCATAACTCTTACTTGGCACAATTGCATAATGTATATGGTATGGCTTTGAGGATTTTTAAACTATATATGGTAGATAGTTTTTGTAGAAAGTAATTATGAAATTTGCTCAATAAATAACCTCAGCTAAATATAATCCTTGGGCTGGTGCTTTGTGTCCCGCTTTTTTTCTTATCTTCGATTGTATTACTTCCTCCAGCTTATTTATATCTATTTTGCCAATATTTACATCGAGTAGTGTTCCAGTTATTATTCTTACCATATTATATAAAAATCCATTTCCCGTATACTCTAATATGATAAACTTATCTTCTTTTCGTATATCTATGTCATAGATTGTTCTAATAGTGTTTTTTATACTGCTACCACGGGACATGAATCCCTTAAAGTCATGCTCCCCTATGAAATATTTACTGCTTTCTACAAGTTTATCCATATCTACATTTTTGTGATAAAAATATGAATAGTTTGCACATAAAGGATTTCTCATCCTACCATTGTATATCTTATATATATATCTTTTTTTCTTACCGGAATATCTGGCATGAAAGCTGCTGGGCATTTCCTCTGCTCTTCTTATAGCTATATCATCTGGTAAATAGCTATTGAGTGCTATAGATATCCTATCCACTGGTATACTACAGTCGGTCTCAAAGCTTGCAACCTGCCCTAATGCATGTACCCCTGCATCGGTTCTACCTGAACCATGTATGGTAATCCCTTTCTTCATAACCTTTGCAATTGACCTTTCAATCTGCCCTTGAACCGTTCTAGCATTGGTCTGCCTCTGCCACCCACTATAGTTTGTTCCATCATAGGCAATTGTAAGTTTAATATTTTTCATTGGCTTCACCCTTTTAAAAATCTGTGTTATCCCAGATTATTACAAATAGAGTTTTGAAATTTCTATGAATAATCTGGGATTATGTATAGAATAAGGTTTTCTAATATGATAGTCAATATTCCATATTATTATTGGTAGTAAAAAATATGATTGATTATCGGAGTTCACTAAGAAAGTCATGATTTCCCCTTTGCCATGGGGAGAATACCCATGGCAAAGGGGCTTCAAAAGTAAATTTTTAATGTAATCTCCGAAAACGTGATAAGGGGACAGACACCCACCCACACTGGAAAGAGTGTGGGTCGGATGTGTCAGTCCCCTTGTCATATTTTCTTTTTTGATGGTCAATATTTCCTATAATAAAATCCTTCTTACATAAATCTAGTATATATTATTGCAATAAAAAATACTGAAAATACTATCATACTTACAAAATCTCTACTGTGCAACCTAAGCTGCTTCATTCTAGTTCTATTTTCTCCACCTCTGTAGCATCTGGCCTCCATAGCCATTGCTAGGTCATCTGCCCTTTTAAAAGCACCTATAAATAAAGGTACTAGCAGTGGAATCAAGCTCTTTGCCCTTTTTATTATATTTCCACTTTCAAAATCAGCACCCCTTGCCATTTGAGCCTTCATGATTTTATCGGTTTCCTCTAATAATGTAGGGATAAATCTTAGGGCTATTGTCATCATCATAGCTAATTCATGGGCTGGTACTCCAATTCTTTTAAAGGGATTCAATACTCTTTCTATACCATCAGTAAGTTCAATAGGTGAAGTAGTGAGGGTAAGAAGAGATGTTCCTATAATTAGAAATATAAGCCTAAGTGCCATAAATACTGCCATGTCAAAACCTTCTTTAGTTATATTTAAAGGCCCTAGCTTATATAAAGTTTCTCCTGGAGTCAAAAAAATATTGATCCCAAAGGTAAGGATTATAATAAGTAATATGGGCTTCAATCCCCTTAGGATAAATTTTAAAGGAACCTTGGATAATAAAATGGTCAAGGCTAAAAAGCCTATAATTATTAAATATATCTCTATATCCTTTATCATAAATAAAGCAACTATATATGCAAATGAGCTTAATATTTTAAATCTTGGGTCCAGTTTATGAATAATTGAATCCATGGGATAATATTGTCCTAATGTAATGTCTCTAAGCATTTTTCTTTTCCCTCACTAGGTTTAATATTTCATTTTTTGCTTCTTCAACAGTTAAGATATCGTCTCTAATATCGATACCTTTTTCCCTTAACTTTCTAATTAAATGGGTTATCTGAGGAATTCCCAGACCTATTTTCTCAAGGCTCTGAGCTTCCTTAAAAACTTCTCGTGGTGTTCCCTGTAAAGCTATCTTCCCTTTATCCATAACTATTATTTTGTCTACTAACTTAGCAATATCCTCCATGCTATGGGACACTAAAATAACCGTTAGCTTATATTTAGAATGTAATTCTTTAATTTCTGCTAAAATGCCATCTCTTCCCCTTGGATCTAATCCTGCAGTAGGTTCATCTAATATAAGAACCTCGGGCTTCATAGCTATTATACTTGCTATAGCTATACGTCTCCTTTGTCCACCACTTAGTTCAAAGGGAGACCTATCCTTTATTTCTTCAAACTTCATTCCAACTAAGCTTAGGGCTTCCTTCACTCTAGTATCTATCTCTGCCTCGGATAGTCCTAAATTAGATGGTCCAAAGGCAACTTCTTTATAAACTGTTTCTTCAAATAATTGATATTCTGGATATTGAAAAACTAATCCAACCTTTTTTCTTATTTCAGCCAGCTTTACATTTTTACTACTTATATCCAGATTGTTTATATAAATCTTACCCTTAGTGGGTTTCAATAATCCATTTAAGTGTTGTATCAGTGTTGATTTTCCACTGCCAGTATGTCCAATTAACCCTACAAATTCACCTGCTTCAATGGCAAAGTTTATATCCGATAGTGCTATTGTTTCAAAGGGACTGTTGGCATTATAAACGTGTATAAGATTTTCTACAATAATTGACATAATTTACTCACCATCTCATCTACAGTTAAAATATCACTGGGAATATCTATTCCTTCCTTATTGAGGTTGTGGGATAATAATGTAACCTGTGGAACATCTAGACCTATGTTCTTTAACTTGTCCACCTTAGAAAACACTTCCCTTGGAGTGCCTTCCAATGATATTTTCCCATCATCCATTACTATTACTCTATGGGCATTTACTGCTTCTTCCATGAAGTGAGTAATATGAATTATAGTTATACCTTCTTTGTTTAATTTTTCTATTGCATCCATTACTTCTTTTCTACCTGAGGGATCAAGCATTGCCGTAGGTTCATCAAATATTATACATTGTGGTCTCATGGCCAATACCCCAGCTATGGCTACTCTTTGCTTCTGACCTCCAGATAACAGGTGGGGAGGCTTTCTCCTAAGCTCATATATACCTACGGATTTCATGGCCACATCTACCCTTTTTCTAATATCCTCTGACTGAATTCCAAGATTTTCAGGTCCAAATGCCACATCCTCTTCCACTAGTGTTGCTACTATCTGATTATCTGGATTTTGAAATACCATACCGGCATTTTGCCTAATATTCCAAACCATATCCTCATTGGAGGTATCCATATTGTTTACATAGACTTTCCCACCACTAGGTAGAAGTATTGCATTCATAAGCTTAGCTAAGGTAGATTTACCAGAACCATTGTGTCCAATAATAACTATAAACTCTCCTTGTTTTACATTAAGGGAAAGATTTTTTACAGCTATAGTTTTTTCTCCTTCATTACCCTCATATTCAAAAACTAATTCTTTAGTCTCAATCATGTTTGACATGTTATTACCTCGCTAATAATATCTTACTAATAATATTTACACATCTACTATTATATATTTAAAGAAGGTATTATTCAATGTTTTTAGTTAATAGTATTGGGTTCACAAATAAAAACTATCCCTTCTTTTATAGAAGGGATAGCTTATTTTTTTCTTTACGATTTTAGCACTCCTAATTATTACTTTCCTCTGTATCTCCCGATGAGCCTTGATCTCCTCCACTGCCCTCGGATGAGCCTTGGTCTCCTTCATTGCCCTCGGATGAGCCTTGATCTCCTTCATTGCCCTCGGATGAGCCTTGATCTCCTTCATTGCCCTCAGATGAGCCTTGATCTCCTTCATTGCCCTCAGATGAGCCTTGATCTCCTTCATTGCCCTCAGCCTCAGATGAGCCTTGGTCTTTATCATTGTCTATTTTATTGGAAGATGCTCCAGATGACTGATGGAATTTAAGCTCTTTAATTTTCTTTTCTAGCTTAGAAATTTTACTACTCAGATCAAAGTTTTCACTTTTTAAGTTTCCATTCTTATCTTGTAGTTTATCAATGTCATCCTTTAATTCTTGATTTTCTTCACTTAAATCTTCATTTTCACTGGTTAGATTTTCAACTTCTAGGGTAAGATCTTCTTTAACTATTGTAAGCTCATCATAATCTTTTTGAAGGTTAGCTTTTTCTTCTTCTATATTCTGAATATTAAGCTTTAATCTTGCAATCTCTTCAATCTTGTTATTTAAGCTATTAACTAAACCCTCTAATGTATTATATAGTTTACTTATATAATCAGCCAGTTTAGGTACTACCACGTCTAGTAGTTTGTTTTGCTCATCAGTAATCTCTAGTTTAGATACAGGATTTTCAACCACTTCTATATCTATTGATTTTTCCAACCCTTTATCCTGTAATGTAGATGAACTTTGCATCTCCGTAGGTGCTGCACTTTTTGTTAAAGTTTCTGGAGTACCAATAGTTAATGTCCTTAGGGGCTTGTCACTATAATCTTGCCAAATTGCTTCTTCCCAGATTCTTTCTTGTGCAAGCCTGAGCATGGATTTTGATATACTATCTCGATATTGAGCTTCATTCTCAAATTTCCAGCCTACCCTATTCCACCAAATATAGCATTTTGTAAATTCAACTGGAAGTTCTTTATATATATATCCATTTAAATAATATACCTTTAATACTCCATTTACTCTACTTGGCATTTCGCCCAACTGAATCACGGTAGCATTTACTTCTATATCTGTTTCTATCTTCTTATTTGTATCAAGTTTTACTGGGTCTATATGTACCGTGAATTGGTCGGCCACTCCATCTACCCCAAAGTAAATTATGGGATTGCCTTTAAAATTGGGATTCTTTTTAAGCCTTATCTTCGTAGCATTTCCATTGTCGTCTGTTACAACCTCTAAGGTTTGTAGTATATCATCCTGTGTAGCGGCACTTACGGAAATATTTGATTCTACTTTTGCAGTAAACCATGAATTTGTATTAATAGAACCAAGGAAAATACTACTGATTAGAATACCAGTAAGGAGACAACAGCTTATACGTAATAATAAAATTTTTAGACTGGTTTTATTGTTCTTCACAATTTTTTCACCTCCTCAAATATTTTTATCACTATTTTAATGGGTATCATGATACCCTAATAGCTTGCAAATTATAGTAAATGCTTCTGCCCTAGTTATGCTATCCTTTGGTTTAAATTTTTTATCGGGATAGCCATTAATGGCTTTGTTTTCTACTGCAGTCTTTATATATTCCTCTGCCCATGTTGCAATTTCTCCTCTATCATAAAAGGTGAGTTCAAAACCTTCATTCTCTAGCTTCAGTTCAAAGGCTCTAACTAAAACGGCAGTCATTTCTTGCCTTGATATATTTTTATTAGGCTTAAAGTAATATTCTTTGTTATTTAAGGTACGTGGATAGCCCTTCATTATGTGGTTAACGGTTACTCTCATAACATGTGGTTTAACCCAATCCCTTATGTCATTATGATCAACATAGTATTTAGATAAGTCACTATCCTTTACTTCATCATAATTAGTCAGGTACTTAGCCAATGCATTATCAATTAATTCTGCCGTTTCAGCCCTTGTTATGTTTTCATTTGGCCTTATAGCTCCTTCTATATAAGCTGCTGGTTCTACAGTGCCATTTCTATAGTCATCTATGGTCATTTCTCCATTTGGATAGCCCTGAATAATTTTGTTATCTAATAAGGCTATTATGCAATCATGGTACCAATATTTTTCCTCTTCCTTAGCTGTGACCTTGTGTTTTTTCTTTTTATTATTTTCTGATGAAGCACAGCTTATATTTGCAAAAAATTTTACCCTCGCCTTTACCCCCTGTAATTCATTTCCTGCTGAACTATTCATATCTACTTGATATAACAAATCTGAACTTTGATTCTTAGAAATTCTTATTTCTCCCAATGTATCTAGAACATTTTCAGTGGTCATTTGTATAAAGGTTTTAACACATTTCTTTTGATCCTTTGTAAATGTAATTTTCATTAAGCTTCCATATGTATTCAGTTTAGAAGTCGGTTCAACTTTTAGGTTTAATCCTAGGCTTGTTAAGGTTATATCCTTTGATGATTGATTATATATCCTCAAAGTTGCTCCATTATTTTTCCCTGGCTGCCATATACCTTGACTAATTTTTCCTTCTTGCCTAATAGTGAAACCATTTGTATCATCACCTGTAATATACCACTTAACTATATTACTGTTTTTCATTGCATATGCTTTATTGCAGCCTAAATTAGGTAACAAGCAAGATAGCATAGTTATTACAAGTATAAATAGGATTATTCTTCTACTATTTGTTTTCATTCCTTATACACCTCCCCTTATAAAATTTAGAAACACTTAAGTCTAAGTGCTTCTAAATTTTATAAAGTGAAAAATGGGGCTGTCTCAAAGGATCATCTCTTCAATTCAGCCCTAGGGTGTTTCAGAATAAATAAAGCTTTGGGTTTTGAAATTGTAAGGGTTTGGCCAGTACTTATATTCGTGCCAAGTTGATACAATTTCAAATAACGAAAGAATTCGTCATTCTGAGACACGCCCCTCATATATAGATAGATATAATCTCCCTATATATGAAAATCATCTGATAATATTAAGCTCCTAAATTCTAGTCGTTGGCTGAATCAGGATATGTATCTTCCCATGTTGCATTTGTTTGTTTTCCTTGGAAAATAAAACTTGATTTTAAGTCTACTCCTTGCCACTCATTATCTGCAAGATAGTTTAACCAAGGCATAATTCTGATTTTCAAACCAGCATCTTCTGATAAAGTTTTTGCATCTAAATCTGTGATAGCGGCTTTAAGTTTTTCCTGAAGATCATCTATAGAGCAACAAAATTGTACGAATTCACCTTGATCAGAATAGAAGTCATCATTATATGCGTTATCATATTCTGATACACTTGATTTCAAGAAATCGAGTGCTGTTTTTTCATCTGAAAATATAGGCTGAGTGGAATCTTTTGTTCCTATAGCTACATAAATCCTATATTGCTCATATAATTCTTCTAGTGTTTTTTCAGCACCATTGTATACTAATTCATTTTTAATGACTGGTCTAATATCCACTTCTAGACTTCCGCTATTGTTTATTCTAAAATCTCTTAAATATTCTCCCCAGGCTTGACTGAATGTCATAGGTTGTGTATTTGTTCTTGCAAATATATCCCCAGGTGTATCGCCCATTTGAACTTTTTCTAATGCCATAGTACCAACCTCAAAAACTTCTTCTCCCTGTGTAACATCTACCTGTGCTGAAAACCATGCATATGTACCCATTCCTACACCAAATGTCAATAAACCAATTACAAGCAGAGTCAAAACCAATTTTTTCTTCATTATAAATCAACCTCCATAATCAATTTGTTTTGATAAAATATTGATGATTAAAATTTTTATATGGATTTACACTTGTTTAGGCCTATCCCTTATGGATAGACTTCCTTTTTTAACTTGGTCTATTTGTCCTCCTCCTTCCCCCTAATGCTTCTGGATATACATAATGTTATTTTTTATAAAGTATTATACTTCCATATCATCTGAATGATTTTTTTCTTTTTTTGCTGTCACTTCAAATAATACTTTTTTTATCTCTCCTCCTAAAAGAAGAACAATAGGAAGTATAAAAAACAGAACAAAGCCTTTGCCACTTTTAATAAAATTAGTTATATAGCCACCCTTTGGAATTTTATATGCCAACCTTCCCACTATTTTGTCTGGGGAAATTAATTTCCCATCTTCAACATTATTTGCATCTCCTTTAGTTCTAAAAGAAGTATTTCCATTCCCATTTACTATCTCAACAACCCTATGTGTTACTAGCTTATTCCCAATCCAATAGGTAATAACATCATTGGTCTTTACTTTTTTTGTGTCTATTTGTTTAATCACTATCATATCCCCTGGTTCAAGGACTGGTCTCATACTTCCAGTTAAAACTGGCATGGTTTTAAAACCCAATACAGAGGGAATATGTTCTGGGTCTTTCCTACCTTTAAATGATGAAATAAGAGAAATAACAACTATAATAATTAAAAGTCCTAATAATACATTACTAATCCACTTTAATATAGTCTTTATCATTCAGTCCATCCCCTTTACTTTTTAGGTAGATAGCTTTCTTTCCTTTATCCTGTTACTTTTCTAATTATTTACTAGGGATTATTTTTTTATACATTTTTTCTAGTCTTTCCATGTATATGTACAAGCTTTTTTCTTTATTCCCGGAAAAAATATTTTTTATAAATAAAATAGTAAATTTGACCTATTGAATTGCCACCCTTAGATTATATGATGGGGGTTTATATTTTATAACATAAAAAAAAGTCCACTTTTTAAAAGTGAACTTTTGTGTGTGAAGCTGAAAAATGTGACATGTATATACTAAAAAAATCACATCTTCAAAATATTAGATTAATTTAACACCCATTGAGTGTAAGCAATGAAAAAGGGACTAAGTTTAACTTAATCCCATGCTAGTAATTTACTATATTAACTCTAGTATAGCCATTGGAGCAGCGTCTCCTCTACGAGGCCCAAGTTTAAGAATTCTTGTATAGCCACCGTTTCTCTCTTGATACTTTGGTGCTACTTCATCAAATAAGTTCTTAACAACAGTCTCGTCTAACATATATGCAAGTACTTGACGTCTTGCGTGAAGGTCGCCTCTTTTAGCAAGTGTTATCATTTTTTCTGCTAACTTACGAGTCTCCTTAGCTCTTGTTTCTGTAGTTTCTATACGCCCATTCTTTAATAGACTTGTAACAAGGTTTCTAAGCATCAAATTTCTATGATCTGTAGGACGTCCTAATTTACGATATGAAGCCATAACTTTCCCTCCTTTACACTAGTCTATTCGTCACTAGGTTTTAAGCCAAGTGATAGCTCAGCTAGCTTATGCTTAACTTCTTCTAGTGATTTTTTGCCTAGGTTTCGAACCTTCATCATATCTTCTTCACTTCTTTGTGTTAACTCTTCAACTGTATTTATACCCGCACGCTTTAAACAGTTGTATGAACGAACCGAAAGGTCTAGTTCTTCTATAGTCATTTCTAAAACTTTTTCTTTTTTATCTTCTTCTTTTTCAACCATTATTTCAACATCATCAATATGGTCAGTTAGAGTTATGAATAAATTTAAATGTTCATTCATAATCTTTGCACCTAATGAAGTAGCTTCATCAGGTTGAATGCTTCCATCAGTCCAAACTTCCAAAGTTAACCTATCATAATCAGTTACCTGTCCAACTCTAGTATTTTCTACAGCATAATTCACTTTCTTTACTGGAGTGTATATTGAGTCAACTGGTATAACTCCTATTGGCATGCCTTCTTCCTTATTGTTATCCGCTGACACATACCCTCTACCCTTAGACAATCCTAATTCCATATTCAAATCAGAACCCTCTTCTAGAGTTGCTATGTGAAGCTCTGGATTTAATATCTCTACGTCAGCATCAGCTTTAATGTCTCCTGCAGTAATCTTACCTGGTCCCTGAGCATTAATTCTAACTACCTTTACATCTTCATCAGAATGTATTTTTGCAGCTAGGCTTTTTAAATTTAATATGATTTCAATCACATCTTCTTTAACTCCAGATATCGTAGAGAACTCATGTAGTACGCCATCTACTTTAATCCATTTTACAGCTGTACCCGGAAGAGATGATAAAAGAATTCTTCTTAAACTATTACCGAGTGTAGTTCCATAGCCTCTTTCTAAAGGCTCTACAACAAACTTTCCATACGTGAAGTCATCATTTAAATCTATACATTCTATTTTTGGCTTTTCTATCTCAATCACGATTTTCACCCCTCTTAATTTAGTATTATTATGAGGGTAACTGATTCTAATATATTAATCTATCTTTATATTATCTAGAATATAGCTCGACAATCAAATGCTCCTCAATAGGTAACTCTATATCTTCTCTTGTTGGCATAGCCATTACTTTACCTTCTAACTTCTCAATATCAGCGTCTAACCACTTAGGTACAGTTACTGCCTTTTCTTTCATTTCTTTAAACTTAGCTGAACTATTGCTCTTTTCCTTTAATACTATAACATCTCCAACATTTACAAGTATTGAAGGAATATTAGCCTTGTGACCATTTAGTGTAAAGTGTCCATGTCTTACTAATTGTCTTGCTTCTTTTCTTGAAGCAGCAAATCCAAGTCTATAAACAACATTATCTAATCTAGTCTCAAGTATGCTTAAGAAGTTTTCACCAGTAATTCCTGGTTGCTTCTCAGCAATAGAGTAATAGTTTCTAAATTGTGTTTCTAAAACCCCATAATATCTCTTAACTTTTTGTTTTTCTCTTAATTGAAGACCATAGTTCGAAACTTTAGTTCTTCTATTTCCATGCTGTCCTGGTGCAGTTCCTCTTCTTGAAACAGCACATTTGTCAGTATAGCATCTTTCACCTTTAAGATATAATTTCATTCCTTCTCTACGACAAAGTCTACAAGACGGTCCTGTATATCTAGCCATTTTCCTTACGCACCTCCTACTCTAAAGTTATACTCTTCTACGCTTTGGTGGTCTACAACCATTATGTGGTATTGGAGTAACATCCTTGATTAAGTTTATTTCTAATCCTGCTGCTTGAAGAGATCTAATAGCTGCTTCTCTTCCAGAACCAGGCCCTTTTACATATACTTCTACAGTTTTTAGTCCATGTTCCATAGCCGCTTTTGCAGCTACTTCACCTGCCATTTGTGCTGCAAATGGAGTAGATTTTCTTGAACCTTTAAAACCGCAGTTTCCTGCTGATGACCAAGAAATAGCATTGCCAGCCATATCAGTAATAGTGATGATTGTATTATTAAAAGTTGACTGGACATGAGCTTGACCTCGCTCTATATTTTTACGTTCACGTTTTTTTCTACGTGTTTTACGTACTTTTTTAGCTGCCATTACTTACCCTCCCTTTCTATTTCTTCTTTTTACGTGATACTGCCCTCTTAGGACCTTTACGTGTTCTAGCATTAGTTTTTGTACTCTGTCCTCTAACTGGAAGACCTTTTCTATGGCGAATACCCCTATAACATCCTATTTCCTTTAATCTTTTGATATTTAGAGATACTTCTCTTCTTAAATCACCTTCAACCGTATATTCATTGTCAATGATATGTCTTAATTTACTTACCTCTTCTTCAGTTAAATCTTTAATTCTAGTATCAAAATTGATACCAGCCTTAGTTAAGATCTCTTGAGATGTTGATTTTCCTATACCAAAAATATAAGTTAATCCAATCTCAGCTCTTTTATCTCTAGGTAAGTCGATACCTGCTATCCTCGCCATTCACTGCACACCTCCTAGGTAAATACTTTATCAATATTTCTGTTTCTGTTTTGATCAAGATACATTTCTGTTTAACTATATTTATAAAATTTTGCAGCCGCTAATATTACTCTCAAACAAATATTATACTAAAGCTTATTAAAAAAAGCTACAAGTAATTTTGAAATTAACCTTGTTTTTGTTTATGTTTAGGATTTTCACAAATTACCATTACTCTACCTTTTCTTTTGATAATTTTACATTTTTCACATATTGGTTTAACTGATGGTCTTACTTTCATAATTTCCCTCCTTCATCACTTGCCGCGCCAAGTAATTCTTCCTCTTGTTAAGTCATACGGAGAAAGTTCCAAGGTAACCATATCACCAGGTAATATTCTTATAAAATTCATTCTAAGTTTTCCAGATATATGGGCTAAAACTTCATGCCCATTTTCAAGCTTAACTTTAAACATAGCATTCGGCAGAGCCTCTACTACAGTTCCCTTAACTTCAATAGCTTCTTTCTTTGCCATTAGGAATCATACCTCCTATATCTGGGTTTTATGAAGTCCCAGTTTTTCAATCTCTCGTCTAAGCATCAAATTACTTATTTTTTTATGTGAACTGTTTCGCTTTTGAATTTCTTCACTAACTATATTGTATTTTACCAAATGTTTGATTTTTTTCTTCTTAGCTTTTTCTGCTTTTCTAAGATCTCCGTCGGCTATTAGTACATATAGATCATCGACTATATCGATAACAACAAAAACTCTATCCTTGTCTCTTCCTGCCTTTGACCTAACTAATTGTCCAATAGCAACTTCCCTAGTACTTTGCAAAATACACACCTCTTTTAATCTTTGATTACAGCTTTGTTAGTATTAAAGGTTCGTCTTCAGTTATTATCACAGATTGTTCATAATGAGCAGATAACTTACTATCCAATGTAACAACAGTCCAATTGTCAGCAAGGGTCTTTACTCTATAGGTTCCTACATTAACCATGGGCTCTATTGCTAAAGCCATTCCCTTACGTAATCTTGGTCCCTTTCCCCCAGGTCCATAATTAGGTATTTGTGGATCTTCGTGCAAATTAGTTCCTATGCCATGTCCAACGTAGTCTCTAACAATTGAAAAGCCGTTATCCTCTACATATCCTTGTATAGCATGGGATATGTCGGATAAACGAAATCCTTCTTTGCAAAACTTTAATCCTTCATAGAAGCTGTTTTTTGTCACCTCAATAAGCTTTAGTGCTTCATCTGAGGCTTCACCCACTGGATGAGTTCTGGCCGCATCGCCATGATAGCCATCAAGAATAGCTCCAATATCTATACTAATAATATCGCCATCTTGAAGTTTTTTTAATCCAGGAATTCCATGTACAACTTCTTCATTTATTGAAGTGCATATACTGGCAGGGAAACCACCATATCCTTTGAAAGCAGGTATTCCTCCAAGGCTTCGAATAGTATCTTCAGCTATTTCATCAAGTTCTTTTGTAGTAATACCGGGTCTTATGTGTTTCTTAAGTTCTTCATGGGTTTTTCCTACTATATTACCTGCTTTACGCATTTTTTCAATTTCACTTTGAGACTTCAAAATAATCATTATTTTTCGCTCCCAAGGGCTGACACTATCTCCTCAAAAACTTTGTCTATATGCTGCTGCCCATCGATATCTTCTATAATTCCTTTACCAGAATAATAATCTATAAGTGGTGCAGTTTCGTTAAGATATACTTGAATTCTTTTAGAAACTGTTTCTTCTTTATCATCATTTCTTTGATAAAGCTCTCCTCCACAGGAATCACATTTGCCTTCATCTTGTGATTTATTGAACTTAATATGATAAGCCAAACCACAATCTCTACAAATTCTTCTTCCTATAGCTCTTTCCACTAATTTTTCTTTATCAACTTTAATGTTTATTACCCTATCAAGGGATATATTCATATTAGTCAATACTTCATCAAGGGCCTTAGCTTGATTTACTGTCCTAGGAAATCCATCTAGCAAAAATCCATTTTTGCAATCTGCTTCCTTTAATCTATCTTCTACTATGGCTACAACTAATTCATCAGGAACTAGTAAGCCTTTATCCATATATTCTTTTGCTTTCTTACCAAGCTCTGTACCTTCTTTGATATTTTTTCTAAAAATATCTCCCGTTGATATATGAGGTACATTGTACTTGCTAATTATTTTAGCTGCTTGTGTTCCTTTACCAGCTCCAGGTGGGCCTAATAATATTAATCTCATTTTACCAACTCCCGGTTAAAGCTAATTTAAGCAATGGGGATTAAATCCCCATGCATCTAATATATAACCATATATAATTAAACTAACTACATAGTATTTCTATTTTAAGAAACCTTGATAGTGTCTCATTACCATCTGAGCTTCAATTTGTTTCATAGTTTCTAGTGCAACACCTACAGCAATAAGAAGTGCCGTACCACCAAATCTGATTTGTAAATCAGTAAAGTTTAATACTAATGTAGGTAATACTGCAATAATCGCTAAGAATACTGCACCAGCTAAAGTCAATCTAGTTAAAGTTTTCTGTAAATATTCTGAGGTCGGTTTACCAGGTCTAATACCAGGTATGAACCCTCCATTTTGCTTCATATTATTTGCTACTTCTACTGGATTAAATGTAACCGCAGTATAGAAGTAAGTAAAGAATATTATTAATAACGCATAAAGAATATTGTATATCCAAATCCCTGGATTCCCAGTTGGAGATAAGAATCTATTTACAAAACTTGAAAATCCTCCACCTTGGAAGAAATAAGTCAATGTAAGTGGAAATTGTAAAAGTGACATTGCAAATATTACTGGTATAACACCAGCTTGATTAACTTTTAGTGGTATATGGGTGCTATGCCCTCCATACATTTTCCTTCCAACAACTCTTTTAGCGTATTGTACAGGAATTTTTCTAGTACCCTGTTGAATTGCTATGACACCGGCTATAACTACTATAGCTACCACACAGAATAGTATTAAAGAAAATATGTTTGCTTCTTTATTCAATACTTTTTGTATAGTTTGATAACCACCAGCAGGTAATCTAGATACTATACCAGCAAAGATTATTAAGGAAATACCATTGCCTATTCCCTTTTCAGTAATTTGCTCTCCTAACCACATTAGGAATGCTGTACCTGCAGTTAATGTGATAACAACTACCGAAACAGCCCAAAAGTCAGTTGATATTAAAGCTCTTCTAAATAAACCAACACTAATACCTATAGCTTGAATAACAGCTAATACTACTGTTCCATATCTAGTATATTGAGCTATTTTCTTTCTACCTTCTTCGCCTTCCTTAGCTAAAGCTTCAAGACTTGGGATGGCTATAGTTAGTAGATTCATAATAATTGAGGAAGTAATGTATGGTGTAATACTTAGTGCAAATATAGTGAATTGTTTAAATGCTCCACCTGATATAAAGTTAAAAAAGCTTAATAGTCCACCTTCGTCAGTGAACATTCCTTTTAAAACTTCCCTATCCATACCAGGAACTGGTATATTTGCTCCTAGTCTGAATATAGCAAACATCATTAAAGTATATAAGATTCTTTTTCTTAAATCTGGTATTTTCCAAGCATTTTTTAGGGTAGATAGCACTTTAAATCACCTCTGCCTTTCCTCCAGCAGCCTCTATCTTTTCTATGGCAGACTGACTGAATTTATGAGCTTTTATAGTTAGCTTCTTCTCAAGTTGTCCGTCTCCAAGTATCTTTACTCCATCATTAAATTTCTTAATCATTCCTGTTTCCTTAAGTAATTCTGGAGTTATTACTGTTCCTTCTTCAAATGCATTCAATTCTTCAATATTTACAATTGTCCATTGTTTCTTAAATGGGTAATTTGAAAAACCTCTTTTAGGAATTCTTCTATATAAAGGCATCTGTCCACCTTCAAAACCAGGTCTTGTACCACCACCTGAACGTGAATTCTGTCCATCTTGTCCACGTCCTGCAGTTTTACCTTGTCCAGTAGCAGTACCTCTACCTAATCTTTTTCTGTTTTTCACTGTACCTTTATTAGGTTTTAACTCATGAAGCTTCATAAGCGCACCTCCTTTGCTATATTTCTTCTACCTCTACTAAATGACTAACTTTATGAATCATACCTCTCATTTGAGGATTATCTTGTTTTTCTACTGTCTGTCTAATCTTTCTAAGTCCTAGTGCTTCAATAGTTTTTCTATGAGACGGTTTTGTACCTATTGTACTTTTTACCAAAGTGATTTTAAGTTTGTTAGCCAAGGTGTCCACCCCCCTAACCTAATATTTCTTCAACAGTTTTTCCTCGAAGTTTGGCTACATCTTCAACTGTTTTCAGATTCATTAATCCATTCATAGTAGCATTTACCATGTTTCTTGAATTGTTAGTACCTATAGACTTAGCTCTAACGTCCTTAATTCCAGCAAGTTCTAATACCGCACGTACAGGACCTCCTGCGATAACACCTGTACCTTCGCTAGCTGGCATTAATAATACATTACCGGCACCATAACGTCCGTTAATTTTATGTGGTATTGAAGTTCCAACTCTCGGAACTTTTATTAGATGTTTTTTGGCATTATCTATTGCTTTTCTGATTGCACTTGGAACTTCTTGTGCTTTACCAGTTCCAATGCCCACATAACCATTTTCATCTCCAACTACTACAAGCGCACTAAATCTAAAGTTTCTACCACCTTTAACAACCTTAACAACACGGTTGATAGCAACTACTTTCTCCTTTAGATCAAGCTTGCTAGCATCTATTAATTCACGGCGCATTTATTTCCCTCCTTTTGCTAAAATTGTAATCCAGCTTCTCTAGCTCCTTCAGCTAATTCCTTAATTCTTCCGTGGTATAGATATCCACCTCTATCGAATACTATCTCTTGAATACCTTTTTCTTTAGCTTTTTGTCCAATTAAATTTCCAACAAGCTTAGCTGCTTCTTTATTTCCAGTATTAGCTACCTTTTCTTTGATTTCTTTATCAAGTGATGAAGCAGCAGCAAGTGTAACACCGTTTGTATCATCAATTACTTGTGCATATATATTTTTTGAACTTCTATATACGTTTAATCTTGGACAATCAGGAGTTCCAAACACTTTTTTACGTACTCTACCATGTCTTATTTTTCTTCTTGAATTACTGCTTGGCTTAGTAATCAATTCATGTCACTCCTTTCCTATTATTTACCTGCTTTACCTTCTTTACGTCTTACATATTCGCCTTCGTATCTGATACCTTTACCTTTATATGGCTCAGGCTTTCTTAAATCTCTTATTTTAGCAGCATAATTTCCAACTAACTGCTTGTTTATACCCTTAACAATTATTTCAGTTTGAGATGGTGTTTCTACTGTGATACCCTCTGGGTCTTCCATATCTACTGGATGGGAAAATCCAAGCTGTAAATTAAGAACTTTACCCTTCTTTTGGGCACGGTATCCAACACCAATTATTTGAAGTTTCTTTTCGTATCCATTTGTAACACCCTCTAACATGTTAGCTATTAAAGCTCTACTTAAACCATGTAATGCTCTATGGTCTTTTTTATCAGAAGGTCTTTCTATAGTAATAACATTGTCATTTATATTAACCTTGATATCAGGATTTATTTGCTCACTTAACTCTCCTTTAGGGCCCTTTACAACTACTAGATTTTTCTCAGTAACTGTAACCTGTACACCTTGAGGTATCGTGATTGGCTGTTTACCTATCCTTGACAATTTGCGCACCTCCTATACAGTTCATCTCTTTTACCATACGTAACAAATTACTTCGCCACCAACACCTAATTTACGTGCTTCTTTATCAGTTATAACACCATTTGATGTTGATATTACAGCTATTCCAAGTCCTCCAAGTACCTTTGGTATTTCATCTCTTTTAGCATAAACTCTTAAGCCCGGCTTTGAGATTTTCTTAAGTCCTGTAATAACTCTTTCTTTGCTTGATCCGTACTTCATTTGTATTCTTATTAATCCTTGTTTTCCGTCTTCTATCACATCAAAACCTTTGATAAAACCTTCGTTTAATAATATATTAGCTAAAGATTTTTTAAGATTTGAAGCTGGCACATCTACAGATTCATGTTTTACAAGGTTAGCATTTCTTATACGTGTTAGCATATCAGCAATAGGATCTGTCATTGTCATAATTAATTACCTCCTTTCCCAGTTTACCAACTTGCCTTTCTTACTCCAGGAATTTGGCCTTTATAAGCTAATTCTCTAAAACAAATACGGCATATTCCAAATTTTCTTAAATACGCATGTGGTCTTCCACATATTCTACATCTATTGTATTCTCTTGTAGAGTACTTTTGTTTTCTTTGTTGTTTTACTTTGAGAGCTGTTTTTGCCACTACTTTCCCTCCTTATTATTGTTTACTAAATGGCATTCCCATTAGTTTTAATAATTCACGTGCTTCTTCGTCAGTTTTTGAAGTAGTTACAAAGATTATATCCATTCCTCTGATTTTTTCAACGTTATCATAGTTGATCTCAGGGAATATTAGCTGCTCTTTTACACCTAATGAATAGTTTCCTCTACCATCAAATGAATTAGGGTTAATTCCTCTAAAGTCTCTAACCCTCGGTAGCGCTATACTGATAAATCTATCTAAAAATTCGTACATTCTTTCACCTCTAAGTGTTACCTTTGCACCTACAGGCATTCCTTCACGAACTTTAAAGTTTGCAACTGATTTTCTCGCTCTAGTAATTATTGGCTTTTGACCTGCTATAGTTTCTAGCTCTTTTACAGCTAATTCCAAAGCTTTACGATTATCTTTGCAATCACCAAGTCCCATATTTATAACGATCTTTTCAAGTTTTGGAACTTGCATTATACTGCTATATTGAAACTTTTCCATTAACGATTTTTTAACTTCGTTAGTATATTTATCCTTTAGTCTAGTCACAAAGTATACCTCCCTTCGCTCTGAAGATTAGTCTAAAACTTCTCCAGTTTTAACTGAAACTCTTACTTTTTTACCATCTTCTAGTTTTTTATATTTAATTCTTGTTCCACTCTTAGCCTTTGAATCATATATCATAACCTTTGATGCATGAATCGGTGCTTCCATCTCCATAATTCCTGCTTGTTGCATTTTTTGAGTAGGCTTTTGATGTTTTTTCACCATATTCACTTTCTCAACGATTACTCTTTCAGTCTTCGGGTTTACCCCAAGTACTTTACCAGTTTTACCTTTATCTTTACCGCTGATTACTACTACAGTATCTCCTTTTTTTACGTGCATTCATTCCACCTCCTAGACCTATAATACTTCAGGAGCTAATGATACTATCTTCATGTATTTTTTATCTCTTAATTCCCTTGCAACAGGTCCAAATATACGAGTCCCTACAGGAGACTTATCGTCTTTAATAACTACAGCTGCATTTTCATCGAATTTTACATAGCTTCCATCATTTCTTCTTAAACCCTGTTTACTTCTAACTATAACAGCCTTAATAACTTCTCCCTTTTTAACAACTCCGCCTGGCGTTGCATTTTTAACCGAAGCAACTATTACGTCACCAATATTTCCATATCTTCTACCGGAACCGCCTAGTACTCGGATACATAACAATTCTTTAGCACCTGAGTTATCAGCTACCTTCAAACGTGATTCTTGTTGAATCATTTGTATACCTCCCTCCATTGCCTACATTGACTACTTGGCACGCTCGATGATTTCAGCAACTCTCCATCTTTTATCCTTGCTCAAAGGTCTTGTTTCCATTATTCTAACCTTATCGCCAATCTTGCACTCGTTGTTTTCATCGTGAGCTTTAAATTTCTTAGTTCTTTTAACTGCTTTTCCATATATAGGATGACGAACGAATTCTTCTACAGCTACAACGGCAGTTTTCTCCATCTTGTCACTTACAATACGTCCTACTCTTACTTTTCTTCTTCCTCTTTCCACGATATTACCTCCCTTCATGTACTATAGGTTTATCTCTTTTATTTCTCTTTCTCTTATAATAGTTTTCACACGGGCAATATCCTTCTTAACAGTTCTTATTGTTAAAGGGTTTTCTAATTGTCCAGTTGCTAATTGGAATCTTAAGTTGAATAGCTCAGCTTTTAAATCATTAAGCTTTTGCGATAATTCTTGTGAAGTCATATCACGAAGTTTATTAGCTTTCATTTGCTTCACCATCCTTTTCTTGCATTTCCTGACGTGTTACAAACTTACATTTGATTGGAAGTTTCATTGCTGCAAGTCTCATCGCTTCTCTTGCTAGCTCTTCATCTACGCCAGACATTTCAAACATTACTCTACCAGGTTTAACTACTGCTACCCAGTACTCTGGAGAACCCTTACCAGCACCCATACGAGTCTCAGCTGGTTTTTGTGTAACTGGTTTATGAGGGAAGATTTTTATCCAAACCTTTCCACCTCTTTTAATATGTCTATTGATGGCAATCCTTGCCGCTTCTATTTGATTAGAAGTAATCCATGTTGGTTCAAGGGCCACAAGGCCGTATTCACCATAAGTAACGGTATTACCTCTATTAGCTTTACCCTTCATTCTGCCTCTATGAACTCTACGACGTTTCACTCTTTTAGGCATTAACATGGTATATATCCTCCTTTCTTAACAATAGAACTACTTGTTACCTCTATTATCTCTAGATCTATTGTCTCTAGGTCTATTATCTCTTGATCTGTTATCTCTTGATCTATTGTCTCTAGATTTTGGCTTTCTTCTGCTTCTCTTTTCTTGCTTAGGCTCTTCTACAACCATTCCTGGAAGAATTTCGCCCTTATAAATCCACACCTTAATTCCTATTTTACCATAAGTAGTGTCGGCTTCAGCAAATCCATAATCTATATCAGCTCTAAGTGTTGATAGCGGAACATTTCCTTCACTGTAGCTTTCAGTTCTAGCCATCTCTGCACCATTTAATCTACCAGCAACAGCTACCTTGATTCCTTGGGCTCCAGCCTTCATAGCTCTACCAATAGCTTGCTTCATAGCTCTTCTAAATGCAATTCTTCTTTCTAAAGCAAAGGCTACACTTTCAGCTACTAATTGAGAATCTATTTCTGGTTTTCTAACCTCTGTAATATCTATATGCACAGATTTAGAACTCATTTTTCTAAGTTCTTTCTTTAACCCTTCGATATTTTCTCCACCTCTACCTACTACCATACCTGGCTTAGATGTTAAAATATTTATGTTGATTCTATTGGCCGTTCTCTTTATAAGAATTCTTGAGATTCCTGAAGTATACAATCTATTTTTAATGTATTTTCTTATCTTAAAGTCTTCCACTAACAGATCTGAATAGTCTTTTTTATTAGCAAACCACTTTGAATCCCAATCTTTAATTATTCCGACTCTCAATCCGTGTGGACTTACCTTTTGACCCATGCATTTTCCCTCCTTCTATTCCTTTTCTTTTAAAACAACTCCTATATGACTAGTTCTTCTTAAAATCGGATTAGCTCTTCCCATTGAACCTGCTTTCCATCTCTTCATAGTAGGTCCTTGATTAGCATATACCTCTGAAACGAATAAACTTTCTACATCCATTCCATGATTGTTCTCAGCATTTGCTACTGCTGATTCAATTACTTTTTTAAGTACTGCAGCACCTTTTCTAGGAGTGAACTTTAATATAGCTATCGCTTCATTAGCGTTCTTTCCTCTTACTAAATCTGCAATTGGTTTCATTTTTCTAGGAGAAATCCTAATATATTTAGCAATCGCTTTAGCTTCCACTGCATTACCTCCTCCCATAACTTTTCTCAGGTTATCTAACCTTGCTTGATTTTTCTCCTGCATGACCTCTAAACGTTCTAGTAGGAGCAAACTCTCCTAATTTATGTCCGATCATATCCTCAGTAATATATACTGGAACGTGTTTTCTTCCATCATGAACAGCTATCGTGTGTCCAATCATTTGTGGAAATATAGTTGATGCTCTTGACCAAGTTTTGATTACTTTCTTGTCTCCCTTGTCATTCATCTCTTCTATTCTTTTTAGAAGCTTAGGTTCCACAAAAGGTCCCTTTTTCAATGATCTACCCATGTCTTACGCTTCCTCCTTTCATGCACAAAGCAATAAGGTACATAGGGCCAGATAAATATTACGCTATCCTCTGAGCCCCTATTTACTCTTTCTTCTCTTAATAATAAATTTATCTGATTTCTTATTTTTCTTTCTAGTTTTGTATCCGATAGTCGGTTTACCCCAAGGTGTAACTGGAGACGGTCTACCGATAGGCGCTCTACCTTCACCACCACCGTGGGGATGGTCATTTGGATTCATTACAGAACCTCTTACAGTAGGTCTTATACCCATATGTCTCTTTCTTCCAGCTTTACCTATAGTTATATTTTCATGATCTAAGTTTCCAACTTGACCAATTGTCGCTTTACATTCAACTCTAACAAGTCTTACCTCACCGGATGGTAATCTAACGTGAGCATAGTTTCCTTCTTTAGCCATAAGCTGAGCTGAAGTTCCAGCTGATCTTACCATTTGTCCACCTTTACCAGGCTTAAGTTCTATATTATGAATAGTTGTACCAACTGGCATATCCATAAGTCTCATGGCATTACCTACTTTGATATCAGAACCCTTACCTGAAACAATAGTGTCTCCAACTGATAATTTATTCGGTGAAAGTATATATCTCTTTTCACCATCAGCATAGGTTAGTAACGCTATATTTGCTGATCTATTTGGATCATATTCTATGGCTGTAACCTTAGCTGGTATTCCATCTTTATCTCTTTTAAAATCAATTATTCTATATTTGATTTTATAGCCGCCGCCTCTATGACGTACTGTTATTCTCCCCTGGTTATTTCTTCCTGAATGCTTCTTGAAAGTAACAACAAGTGACTTTTCCGGCTCTTTTTTAGTAACATCATCAAAAGTAGAAACCGTCATTTGTCTTACACCAGGAGAAGTAGGTCTAAAGCCTTTTACACCCATTTTCTTGCCCTCCTTCTGCCTTTTAAAAATCTATCTACATACCTTCAAAGAATTCGATTGGTTTACTGTCAGCAGTTAATTTTACGATAGCTTTTTTCCAATCCTTTCTTCTTCCTACAAATCTTCCCATTCTCTTTTCTTTACCTGTAACATTCATGGTGTTTACTTTTTCAACTTTAACACCGAAGATTTCTTCTATAGCCTTTTTAACTTCGGATTTATTAGCTTTCTTATCAACCTCAAAAGTATATTTTCCTTCTGTCATATCTTCCATACTTTTTTCAGTAACAAGGGGTTTTATAATGATATCATAAGGTGTTCTCATTACGCGTACACCTCCTCTATCTTTTGCGCTGCTTCTTTTGTAATAACAAAAGTATCATATTTTAATATATCATATACATTTATACTATTAACTAATGTAGTAGCAACTCCTTGAATGTTTCTTGCTGATTTCACAACATTGTCATTCTTGTCGCCTAATACTATTAAAGCTTTTTTAGCTGCATTAACATTCTTTAAAATACTTACCATATCCTTAGTCTTAGGAGCATCCATTGTAAGCTCTTCTAATACTATAATCTCATTATTTTGAACCTTTGAGCTAAGGGCAGACTTCATAGCAAGTCTCTTAACTTTTTTAGGTAACTTGTAGCTATAATCCCTTGGTTTCGGTGCAAATGCTACTCCACCACCAACAAAGTGCGGCGCTCTTATACTTCCTTGACGGGCTCTACCTGTTCCCTTTTGTCTATAAGGCTTTCTACCGCCGCCTCTTACCTCTGATCTAGTTTTTGCCGATTGAGTACCTTGTCTTTGATTAGCAAGATAATTCTTAACAGCTTCGTATAGCACGTGCTGATTTACTTCTATGCCAAATACGTTATCATTTAATTCGATTTCTCCAACGTGTTGACCGGAAACATTCAAAACATTAACTTTAGGCACTTTACATCCTCCTCTCCCTAGCTAGAGTCTATTTAACGCCCTTTACGGCCTGATTTATTGTAACAATTCCACCTCTTGGTCCTGGTACTGCACCTTTTATTAAAAGTAGATTTCTATCAGCATCCACTCTAACTACTTCAAGATTTTGTACAGTAACTTTTTCATTACCCATTCTTCCAGCCATGTTCATTCCTTTAAACACTCTTGCTGGATATGATGATGCACCAAGAGAACCTGGTCCTCTATGGTATTTAGAACCATGGGTTTCTGGACCTCTACTTTGATTATGTCTCTTTATAGTACCCTGTGTTCCTTTACCCTTTGAAGTTCCTGAAATATCAACTTTCATACCTTCTTCGAAGATATCAGCTTTAATTTCTTGTCCCAAGCTATATGCGCTTGCATCTTCAACGATAAATTCCTTAACAATTCTTTTAGGCGTAACGCCTGCTTTTTCAAAATGTCCCTTAACCGGCTTATTAACCCTACTTGATTTCTTATCTTCAAAACCAACTTGGATAGAAGTATAACCATCATTTTCCATAGTTTTGATTTGAGTCACAAGATTTGGGCCAGCCTCTACTACTGTTACAGGTATTACAACTCCTTCTTCAGTAAAGATTTGAGTCATACCTACTTTTTTACCTATTAACCCTTTCATTGTTGCACCTCCTATTAATCTTACAGCGGATTACAAGTTTGTAATCGTACTAAGACAGGCAGGCTTATGAGTCTATATAAACCTATATCTTAGCTTCACCTTAAAGTTTGATTTCAATATCCACTCCAGCTGGCAAGTCTAATCTCATAAGAGAATCAACTGTTTTTGGAGTAGGGCTTAGAATATCAATTAGTCTTTTATGTGTTCTCATTTCAAACTGTTCTCTAGAATCTTTATATTTATGAACAGCTCTTAAAATAGTGATAATCTGCTTTTCCGTTGGAAGCGGTACAGGACCAGAAACTTCAGCACCTGTTTTCTTTGCTGTTTCAACTATTTTTACAGCAGATTGATCTAACACCTTGTGATCATAAGACTTTAATCTTATTCTAATTTTTTGATTTGCTTTGTTAGCCATCTTTTTCCCTCCTTTTCATCGCACGTATTAAATTTGTACGTACGACTGGAACCAATGTACACTCTCCCGGGTGTTCACATTTTTGTTACAAAAATAAAAGAGAGGTGAGTTCCTCGTCGCCCGATTCAAGAACGGACAGTTCTCCGCAGAAATTCCCCCAGCTAAGCTGGCAACCTTCTGCTTCATCGCAGTCCACACATACCTTTGTATTATATACTACTTCTTGTTTTTTTGCAAGCCCCAATTCAATTATTCAGAATTTTAACTTTCTTTTGGCTAAAACTCCAATTTTTATAGTCTCGAAGCTATAAGTTTTCGTGGTTCCAAGCTCCAAGTTTTTATGGTTCCAAGCTCCAAGTTCCAGGTTCCAAGTTTTAAGCCCTTCCTGTAGGTTAAGACTTAAAAGCTTTTATCTTGGAACTTGCAACTTGTAACTTGGAACTCAATCCTCTTGGAACTGTTTAAAGCATGCAAACCTAGAAGGTTTTATCCTCTAGGTTTGCAAATTATATTAATTTAAACTATTCTATAATTTTAGCAACAGCACCTGCTCCTACTGTTCTACCACCTTCACGAATAGCGAATCTTAAACCTTCTTCGATTGCGATTGGTGTGATTAATTCTACTTCCATCTCTATATTGTCTCCAGGCATACACATTTCTGTTCCTTCTGGTAATGTGATTGCTCCTGTTACGTCTGTTGTTCTGAAATAGAACTGTGGTCTATAGTTATTGAAGAATGGTGTATGTCTTCCA
>JAOASB010000040.1 GCA_025210375.1 Maledivibacter sp.
ACCTTCTACAAAAACTATCTACCATATGTAGTCTAAAATTCTTCAAAGCCATACCATCAAATATGCTTATATCTTAAGCAATTAAATCAAGGATGATATTCGCATATGCAATTCTGCCAAGTAAGAGTTATGCAATTTCCTCAAATATAAGCACCAACACAAATCAAATTATTAATGAGAGGGGAGTTTAATTATGAAAAAATTTGACACCATCATTAAGGGAGGTACAATCGTAACAGCTTCGGATACTTTTAAGGGAGATATCGGTATAAAAGATGAAAAGATTGTACAAATAGGATTGGATCTAAAAGATAAAGAAGCTAAGATGGTTGATGCAACTGGAAAATACGTAATGCCAGGAGGAATAGACCCTCATACCCATATGGATATGCCATTTGGTGGTACACATGCCAGTGATGATTTTGCTACGGGTACCATTGCAGCTGCTTGTGGAGGAACTACTACTATAGTAGACTTCTCAATACAACCTAAAGGGAAAAAATTAAGAGATGCAGTTGAAATTTGGCATGAAAAAGCGGATGAAAAGGCTGTAATTGATTATGGTCTTCATATAGCCGTAACTGATATGAATGATGATGTTTTAGAAGAGATTCCTACTATGATCAAAGAAGGATATCCTACTTTTAAGTTGTTTATGACATATGAGAATCTGAGAGTTACAGATGACACTCTTATGAAGGCATTAAAAAAAGTTAATGAGAGTGGTGGATTAATATCGGTTCATGCTGAGAACTATTATGCTATTGAATATTTAACTGAGCAATTACTAGCTGAAGAAAAAACTGAGCCTAAATACCATGCATTGTCTAGACCAGCTTTGGTGGAAGGTGAAGCTGCTAGTAGAGCAATAAAACTAGCTAAATTAGCTGGGGCACCACTATTTATTGTACATAATAGTTGTGAGGAATCTGCTTCAGAAATAAGACGTGCCAGGGAAGAAGGATACCCAATAATGGGAGAAACATGTCCCCAGTACTTACTATTATCCTATGATAATTATGAAGAACCAGGATTTAATGGTGCAAAATACGTTATGTCTCCACCATTAAGAGATAAAGCTAACTGGCCTTATATGTGGGAAGCATTGGCTAAGGATACAGTTCAATTAGTAGCAACTGATCACTGCCCATTCTTTATGGAACAAAAAGAATTAGGTAAAGAGTCATTTGTAAAGATACCAAATGGTGCCCCAGGTGTGGAATTAAGAATGGCACTAATGTATACATATGGTGTGCTAGAAAACAGATTTGATTTACAAAGATTCGTTCAGGTTACTTCTACTAATGCGGCTAAAATTTTTGGAATGTATCCTGAAAAAGGTACAATAGCTGTTGGTAGTGATGCGGATATCGTAATATTTAATCCAGATGTAGAAAAGACAATAACTCAAGGGATGCTCCATGAAAATGTTGACTACACACCATTTGAAGGATTTAAATTAAAAGGATATCCAGAAACCACAATTTCTAGGGGTAGAGTCATTGTAGAGAATGGTGAATTCGTTGGAGAAAAAGGATATGGCAAATTTGTCAAGAGAACAACTCCAATGATTATATAATTTAGGTCAATAAAGATAAGCTTGATTAGAAAACTATTGTGGAATAAATCAAGATGCCACATTTAGAAAAAAACATTCAAGATGCTATAAATGTTGAAGCTTTAAAATATAAAATAAGAGATTAAAGAGGAGGAAACAGATTATGTTTACTTGTGATGTAAAAAGAATGGAAGACAAAATCAAAACTTTTTCAACTTTTGGAGATACAGGAAATGGTGGAATTACTAGGTATTCATTATCACCAGAAGCTATTCAAGCTAGAGAAGAATTTACAAAGAGAATGAAGGCTATTGGAGCTGAAGTAACTACAGATGATATGGCAAATATGTATGCCACAATTCCAGGTACAGATTCAAACGCAAAAAGAATCGTTATGGGATCCCATGTTGATTCAGTAAAAAATGGAGGAAACTATGACGGTGTTCTAGGTGTTCTTACAGCTATGGAAGTTTTAGAAACTATTGTAGATAAAAAGATTCCTCACAAGCATCCTATTACAGCTATGATATTTACAAATGAGGAAGGCTCATTATATCCACCTGCAATGATGTCATCAGGTGTAATTTGTAATAAATTTGATAAAGCTACAATGCTTGCATCAAAGAGTGTATTGGATCCAACTGTTACCTTTGGTGAGTCTTTAGCGGCAAGTGGTTATGCTGGAACAGAAGCAAATAGATTAAATCCTAATGACTATGAGGCTATGTTTGAACTTCACATTGAGCAAGGACCAATCCTTGAGGCTGCTCAAAAACATATTGGGGTTGTAACCTGCGTACTTGGTATGATTAACTACAGAATCAGAACTTATGGTCAAGCAGATCATGCTGGTACTACTCCAATGAAATATAGACAAGATGCCCTTTATGCATCAGCTCAGGTTCTTCAATATCTTCACAATGAGTTAGACAAGCTTGATCCAGAACTTGTTTATACAACTGGTGAAATCAAGTGTCATCCATGTGTACATACAGTAATTCCTGATCTTGTTGACTTCTCAATTGATGCAAGACATGAAGATCCTAAGGTGATTGAACAAGTTCTTGATATTATCAAAAACATGCCTAAGGAAGTTGCTAAGTGTAGGGTAGAGTATGAGAAGGCTTGGGCTCGTGACACAGTTTATTTTGACAAAGAGTTGGTAGAATTTGTAAAACAAAGTGCTGATGAAGCAGGCATTTCTAATCAGTATATCAATAGTGGAGCAGGACATGATGCTCAGTTCGTATCAGAGATGATACCTACTACTATGATCTTCGTACCTTCAAAAGATGGTCATAGCCATTGTGAGCCTGAGTTTACATCCGTTGAAGAATGTACAGATGGTGCAAGCGTAATGTTAAACGCTGTACTTAAGGCAGACGTGAGATAGTTGGAACTCTCTATAATCGATATCCTAAATAACTTAATTAAACCATTATAAAATACAAAGGGCACAGGTATTCATTATTCTGTGCCTTTTGATTAAAAAACAAGCATAAGAGGTGCTAGAGAAAGATTAATTCTCAACATCAAGTATAATCTAATGAATTAGGGGTGAAAAAATGGGAAATTTAGCTGCACTTTCATTAATGACAGCAATTTTATGTGGTATTTGGGTAGAGTTAAGTTCTGCTTTAGGACTACTTGGATGGGCAGGATTTGCAGGATGTACAGCATTTTTCGCGGCAGGAGGTAAGATTCAAGGGTTGAAAAGTTCTCTTCCAGCGACTCTAAGTGGTGTTTTTTGGGCTATGGTAATTATAAAAATGTGTAACTATATGGAGTTTTCCCATGTTGCTGGGATTAGTACGGCTTTGATAACTTTTATAATGTGTATACAGGCTAAAATCAAATTGTTCGAATTTATTCCAGGAACCTTTATAGGATCATTCTCAACCTTTGCTTCTGGAGGGGATTGGAAGGGTGTAGTAATCACCCTAATTTTAGGGGCTATTTTAGGATATGCATGTGAATCAAGTGGTACATGGTTTTACAATGTAACAAATAGGAATACTAACTCTCAAGAAAAGGACACAAAGGAACAGGAAGCTGTATAAAAAAGGCTTCTCAAAGATCATATGATTTCAGATGCTGTGATAGTATTCTTTATATTTATTACTCCCTTAAGATTGTATAAAAAAAGTGTGTAAAGGACTCAGTCTTAACATTTGCATTTCTTTTTATAAGAAAGCATGTGAAGCTGGGTTCTTTTTTTATTCTTATATATTTTTTCCCTTAATATTATGAGAATGTTTATAGTTAAAATCCTCTACAGTTGATGGAGGGATTAATCAAAAATAATTCTAGATACACAATTAATCTTTTAAAAAGAGTTTGACCTTCCACTAGCTGTATAATGTAGAGTTTTATTTAACAGAAACAAAGAGCATGAAAGATTCATTTTATTATATTAATGTTAATGCGTACTATTTTTAGACGTATTACTTGCTCTCAAGAAATTTCTGCTTTTTATATCAATAAGGAAAGGATTGAATAACATATGGATTTTTCATTAACCAGAGAACAGGAACTGATCAAAAAATTGTCACAACAGTTTGCTGAAAATGAATTAGAGCCAGTAGCCGAAGAAGTTGACCTTGAGCATATTTTTCCCGAGGAAAACTTTAAGAAAATGGCATTATTAGGATTTACAGGGATTGGAGTTCCTAGCCAATATGGAGGCTGCAATGGTGGTGCATTAGAGAAGGTAATAACTGTTTCTGAATTCGCAAAAAAATGTATGGCTTCAGCTGCAATCCTATCAATTCACTTAATTGCACCCCAAGCCATTAATAAATATGGAAATGAAGAACAAAAGCAAAGATTTCTTCCCAAGCTTACAAAAGGCGGAGCGTTGGGGGCATTTGCTTTAACCGAACCAAATGCAGGATCCGATGCAGGGGCTGTAAAGACAACAGCTATATATGATCCAGAAACTGATGAGTATATATTAAATGGAACTAAATGCTTTATTTCCGGTGGTAGCCGTGCAGAGGTATTAATTATATTTGCACTTACGCAACCTGAAAAGGGATTAAGAGGTATGTCCGCAATAATAGTTGAGAAAGGTACACCGGGTTTCACTATAGGTAAAATAGAGTCTAAAATGGGATTGGCTGGTTCAGAAACTGCGGAACTAATATTTGAAGATTGTCGTGTTCCAGCATCAAATCTTCTTGGAAGACAGGGCAAAGGCTTTAAAATAGCGATGGAGGCGTTGGATGGAGCCCGTGTAGGAGTAGGGGCTCAAGCTGTTGGAGTAGCAGAGGGAGCATTGGATCTTTCCATTAAGTATTCAAATGAACGTGTTCAGTTTGGTAAACCAATAGCAAATCTCCAAGGTATCCAATGGTATATTGCAGACATGGCAACAAAAACAATGGCTGCAAAAACTCTTGTAGAATATGCAGCGTATCTTGAAGATGCTGGAAAGCCTTTTTCAAAAGAGGCAGCTATGTGTAAGCTAAATGCTTCTGAAAATGCACGTTTTGTAACTAATTTGGCTCTTCAAATACATGGTGGATATGGCTATATGAAGGATTATCCATTAGAGAGAATGTATCGTGATGCTAAGATCACAGAAATATATGAGGGTACTTCAGAGATTCATAAAGTTGTTATCTCCAGAGCAGTAATGAGTAAATAAAGAAGGAGTGTAGAATTATGAGAATTTATGTTTGTATTAAACAAGTTCCAGATACTTCAGGTAGGGTTGCAGTAAAACCAGATGGCACTCTTGATCGTGCTTCTATGTCTGCTATCATTAATCCAGATGATATGAGTGCTATAGAACAAGCACTTATACTCAAGGATAAAATAGGCTGCCAAGTAACGGCAGTAACCATGGGACCACCTCCAGCAGAGGGAATGCTTCGTGAAGTTCTTGCAATGGGAGCTGATGATGCGGTTCTGATTTCTTCCCGTGAGTTTGGTGGGTCAGATACATTTGCAACATCCCAGATTATAGCATCTGCCATATCACATTTAGGTATAGGTAAAGAGGATATGATATTCTGTGGACGTCAGGCAATAGATGGAGATACAGCACAGGTGGGACCACAGATAGCCGAGAAGCTTGAAATCCCACAAGTAACCTATGTTAATGAAATAAGCAAAAGAGATAATGCAATAGTTGTGAAGCGGTTACTTGAAGATGGATATATGATGATTGAGATTGAAACACCTTGTCTGATCACATGTGTAAAAGAAAATAACCTTTCTACTCGATATATGACTATAAATGGAATTATGGATTGTTATAGTAAACCCCTTACAGTCCTTGATTTTCAAGCATTGAAAGATCAGCCATTAATTGAGGTTGATACTATAGGTTTAAAGGGATCACCTACTAATATATTTAAGTCCTTTACACCACCGCAAAAAGGTGTGGGTGTAATGCTTGAAGGAGCTGGCAGGGATACAGTAGTTGAACTAGTAGAGTGCTTACAAAGGAAACACGTTATATAAATTGAAAGGAGATATGAGAATATGGAATTTAATAGTGCTGATATAGGTGCATTCAATGACATATGGGTTTTTTGTGAACAACGTAATGGGAAATTAGTAAATACTGATTTTGAATTGATTTCTGAAGGTCGTAAGCTTGCCGATGAACGTGGATCAAAGCTTATTGGAGTTCTTCTTGGTCATAATGTGAAGGATATTGCAAAAGAGCTAGGAGGCTATGGAGCAGATAAAATAATAGTTTGTGATGACCCGGCATTAGATGTATATACAACAGATGCTTATACTAAGGTAATTAGTGATGTTGCAATGGATAAGAAGCCAGAAGTTATTTTAATTGGGGCTTCACATATTGGTAGGGATTTAGGGCCCCGTTGTGCAGCACGTCTACATACTGGTTTAACAGCTGATTGTACCCATTTAGATATCGATATGGAGAAATATGTGGATTTTCTTGATTCATCGTCAACACTAGATCTATCTAAGACTAAATTTAAAATGGAGGATATGAACTTAAAAATGACACGTCCAGCCTTTGGAGGTCATCTTATGGCAACTATTATATGTCCCCGTTTTAGGCCTTGTATGTCTACGGTACGTCCCGGTGTTATGAAGAAAGTAGAGTTTAATCAAGAAATGGCAGATAAATGTGAAATAGAGATGTATCCAGTATCTATCTCACAGGAAGAGATAAAAACAAAGGTTTTAGAGGTTGTAAAAGAAGCAAAACAGATGATTGATTTAATAGGTGCAGAGGTTATTGTTTCCGTAGGACGTGGTATTGGAAAGAATGTTGAGGAGGGTATTGAGCTTGCTAATAGACTCGCAGAGGCCTTTGGTGGCGGAGTTATTGGTGGAAGCCGTGCTGTAGTTGACTCCGGGTGGTTATCAGCGGATCATCAAGTTGGTCAGACCGGTAAGACAGTACATCCAAGGGTATATGTTGCACTTGGCATTTCCGGGGCTATACAGCATAAAGCCGGTATGCAGGATTCAGAGCTTATTATAGCAGTCAATAAAGATGATACAGCTCCTATATTTGATTGTGCTGACTATGGAATCACTGGAGACTTATTCAAGGTTGTACCTATGATGATTGAAGAAATAACTAGTGTAAAGGTAAGTTAAAAACAACTATACCCTAGGTGTACGGTTTGATATATGTAACAAGAAAAAATGTTGAAAAAGTATTAGAAATAGGCTTGACCGTCCAACAACTGTATTGAATATAATGAGAAATATCTCCAATAGCTTTTAAAGCATTAATTTTTATGGCATGTTTTGTTAAAAGTGTGTCAGTGAATTTTATTAACAAATATAAAAAATAAATGGGTAAATTGCATAATTACCCTATAAATATATTATGCAATTTACTCAAATATCAAAAATGAAACTACATAATAAGGGTTTCTACGCTAGTATAAATATTTAATTAGGGGGGAACTGTATGAACAAAAATTTAGATAAAAATGGAGATTTAAAATTACCTGCACTGTTTTTAATGGGCGGAGCCCTTTTTTCAATGCATTTTGGGGCTTCCAGTATGGTATGGCCTATGAATTGGGGGAAAGAAAGTGGGTCATCAGTATTTGGTGCATTTTGTGGAGCTTTTATAACGGCTTTATTGCTTACATTACTAGCATATGTGGCACTATCTAGGGGGAATGGAACCTATAATCATATCACCACTAGAGTACTTGGAAAGAGGTTAGGAGAATCCTATACAATGTTAACAATCGTTGTACTTGGGCCCTTATATGCGATACCTCGTATGAGTGCAGCATCTTGGGATTCAATAGTACAAGCCTTCGGACTAAATCCACAGGCAAAATTACCACTAATTATTTTTACCGTAGTATTCTATTTGATAACATATTGGTTCCTAATGAGCCCAGGAAAGACCATGGATCGTATTTCAAGTATCCTATTCCCATTACTTATTATCATTGTCACTATAGTTGTAGGTAAGGGTCTTATGATGCCCATAGCAAAGCCAGTTGCTCAAACATACGAAGGTTCCGCATTCGCCTATGGGTTTACTAATGGATATGCAACAGCCGAGATTCTTTGCTCATTGATATTCGGTGTAGTTATATTAAATGGACTTAAAGCAAAGGGTGTTTCAGACGAGCGTATGAGTAAGAATATCATTAGAATAGGGATTATAGGTATTGCTTTACTAAGCTGTACCCACCTTTGCCATATGTTAATTGGAGCTTCCACCGGGGGGACTATAGATTTAAACTACACTGCCCTTTATACAGCGGTTGCAACTAAACTACTTGGGAGATTAGGTGGAATATTATTCTCATTTGCATTATTCTTTGCGGCATTAACGACTGCAATAGGTATGACTTCTGGATGTGCTGAGTTCTTTGTGGATACTACTGAAGGAAAAGTTGATTATAAGACAGCATCTATAGCGGTATTGATATTCAGTACAATATTTGGATGTATGGGTCTTGCTTCAATACTTGCATTCCTTGGACCAATCCTTGATGGTATTTATCCAGCAGCAATCGTACTTGTCATATACTATGCATTAATGCCAAATAATCAAAATAAAAGACACCTAAACGTCTGTAGATATGCCATGATCACTGCATTAATATTTGGTATTTTCGATACAATTTATGCATATGGAAATAAATTGAATTTAGACTTAGGTTACTTCAATATATTCTATGAGGGACTTCCACTGTCATCTGAGATGTTAGCGTGGTTCCCATGGACAGTGGTAGCTGCAATAATAGGCTACTTAGTTTATCAGAAAAGTGAAGTTGCAGTTGCTAGTTAAAGCATTGAAAGGTTTTAAACCTAGGGTAATTAATACTTATGAAAATTGTAGGTATATAAATAATAAAAATTACTAGGAGGAAGTCATAATGAGAAAAGTATCTTTTTTAAGCTATAACATGACAACAGCGGATTCAAATAATCCAGATGGATTAGTACCAATTGGACGTCAGTTTGATTTTATTGGTGATGTTGAAACAGAGCAAATGATATTAGTAGATGGTGATGAATCTCTTTGCCTTGGGTATCATGATGTCAAATGCTATAAGGATATATATGTAGGAGATATGGTTGATTTC